>NZ_LSIW01000025.1:0-425 GCF_001556435.1 Streptococcus sp. CCH5-D3 | reverse complement strand
CCTTTATCAATTGCTTCCCACTTTAAGTTTTTGAGATTCAAAGCCGTAGACGAAACACCTAGTTCTTCTTCGATTTTCTTCTTATCATTCATTTGTATTGTAGTTTCTTTTTGCTTATTTGGGAAACTAGCTTCAACTTTGTATAAAGCTAGGTTTACTTCCGGATTTGATGATTGCCAGGCAGCAAATACCACCTGACCGTTTTCATAAGCAATGAGAGATGAACGTGCCCCACCAACAGGAGCAACATAGGCTACATGCAATAATGAAGGTTGACTATTTTTCAGGTAATAGATTGCAGAAATATAATCTTGTTTACCAATCAATAACTCGTCCTGTCCATCTTTATCTAAGTCTACAAACGCATATTGAGTGGGAATAAAATATAAACCTAATTTAAAGTGACTTGATTGATTTAACAGCAT
>NZ_LSIW01000024.1:0-570 GCF_001556435.1 Streptococcus sp. CCH5-D3 | reverse complement strand
TTGAAACAACAGGTAAACAAGGTCAAACCCAAACAGGTAAGCCTGAATTTACTGAGGGCGACAGCCGTGTGCCAATGAACGATGACGTTCCAGCTACTTTCGATGATGGTTCAACTACGAAGACAGTTGATGGAGTTGGTACTTACACAGTAGTAGCAGACGGAACTGTAACTTTTGTTCCAGAGAAATCATTTACTGGAACAGCACCAGCAGTGACAGTGGTTCGTGAAGACAAGAACGGAACCAAAGCTTCTGCGACTTACACCCCAACAGTAACACCGGTGACTCCAACTGCTACACCAGCAGAATCAACTGGTCCTCAAGGCGTGGTTCAGACCGGAACAGTAACCTTTACCGAGGGAGATTCCGTTGCTCCAATCGACAAAGATACCATTACTCTTCTTGATGAAAATGGCCAACCAGCAGCGGCAGTGTTTGCGAAATCACCAGCGGGTGATATTATTGGTACCTTCACAGTTGATAAAGAGACAGGTGTTGTAACCTTCACACCAACAGATAAATCTTACTCAGGTGATGTGGTTCCAGTTAAGGTTCAAGCAGCTGATACAA
>NZ_LSIW01000023.1:0-1817 GCF_001556435.1 Streptococcus sp. CCH5-D3 | reverse complement strand
AACTTTTCTTTTTCATAATCTCCTAAATCCAGGGCTCAGGTCCTGGATTTTTTTGCGTGAAAGATTAATCATGTAAAGAGTTTAGCATTATAGTTTGTCTTGTCTGGACTGGGCCACCATCTCTAGGAAATAAGCATGAACCCTTGTATCACCTGTTAATTCTGGATGAAAAGAGGTGACAAGCATATGTTTTTCCTTGGCTGCCACGATAGCTCCATTGACTTGAGCTAGAATCTCCACTTCTGGTCCAACGGTTTCAATGATTGGTCCACGAATAAAGACCATGGGAATCTCACCAATTCCCTTAAAGTCAGCATTTGTGACAAAACTGCCCAGCTGACGACCATAGGCATTACGTGCGACACTAATGTCCATACTTGCCAAATGTTTTGTTTGGTCGCCTACTATGGTTTTAGCCAACAAGATTAGGCCTGCACAAGTTCCAAATACAGGTAGTCCTGCATTAATTTTCGCCTTAATTGGCTCAAACAAATCTAAATCATGCAAAAGTTTCCCCATGACTGTCGACTCGCCACCCGGTAGAATGAGCCCGTCTAAATCAGCGTGAGTTTCCCAATCCTGTCGATTCCTGATTTGAACTGTTTCAACTCCAAGTTTTTTCAAGACCTGCTCATGTTCCGCAAAAGCACCTTGCAAAGCCAGTATTCCGATTTTTGTCATCTATTTTCCTCGCTCTGCCATCAAAATTTCTATTTCATCCTTGTTAATACCAACCATGGCTTCACCCAAATCTTCTGACACTTGCGCCAAAATGTCCGGACGATTATAGTTAGTCACTGCCTTGACGATTGCCTCCGCACGTTTTTTCGGATCTCCTGACTTGAAAATCCCTGAACCAACAAAGACACCTTCAGCACCAAGCTGCATCATAAGCGCAGCATCCGCTGGTGTCGCTACACCACCTGCCGCAAAATTGACAACCGGCAACTTGCCATGTTCGTGGACATAACGGACCAAGTCAATTGGTACCTGTAAGTCTTTCGCAGTAATATAGAGTTCATCATCTATAAGATTTTGAATACGGCGAATTTCTTGGTTCATAAGTCGCAAGTGGTGAACAGCTTGGACAATATCACCAGTTCCTGGTTCACCTTTGGTACGAATCATTGATGCCCCTTCAGAGATACGGCGAAGAGCCTCACCAAGGTCCTTGGCCCCACAAACGAAAGGCACATCAAACTTCGTTTTATCCACATGAATAAGGTCATCGGCTGGTGTCAATACCTCACTCTCGTCGATATAATCAATCTCAATTGCCTGCAAAATCTGTGCTTCCACGAAATGACCAATACGCACCTTAGCCATAACTGGAATACTAACAGCGTCCTGAATTTCCTTGATCATCTTAGGATCACTCATACGTGATACACCACCCACAGCACGAATATCAGCCGGAATACGTTCCAAGGCCATGACCGCAGCCGCTCCCGCCTCCTCAGCGATACGTGCCTGCTCAGGGTTTTGAACGTCCATGATGACGCCCCCCTTAAGCATCTGTGCCAAATTTTTGTTTAAGTCGTAACGATTTGTCATTGCAATCACCTCTCATGTTTTTATGCCCTTTATTTTACACAGGATGATTTTTGAAAAAAAGAGTCTTTTTCTCGAACTGTATGGGGACAATTACTCTTTCAATCATATCTATAGACGAAAAAATAAATAAATTAGGAAAACTCTTTTATAGACTATAACTATCATAAATATGAGCATCTTTTTATAAGAGTATGGCGTTTTTGTATCCGTTTTCTATTGAAGTTATTAGAAAATAAGATTAAAATATAATTGTAAATTAATTT
>NZ_LSIW01000022.1:0-975 GCF_001556435.1 Streptococcus sp. CCH5-D3 | reverse complement strand
GGCAGTAAAAGCTGATGAAATCAGCGTAGTAGAGCCCACTCAACCACTGCGTCTTGCTCGACAATCCAAAAACAATAAAGAGGCTAGGACTTTTGTCCCAGCCTCATAATTTTGAGAAATATTAGTAAAATCCATTTGATGTCGAGAAAGAGAATGACAAACAAGTGATTGTCTTGTCTGAAGAGACGAAAGAACGGATAACGGGTGATTTGTTTGAGGGACTTTATCGGAAACGACAGATTGGATTTGGCAAACTCTTCAAGACTATCAAGAAAGAATTAGACTTAGATGATGTCGAAGATGGTAATCTTGTTCAGACTGGAGAGGATAGTCAAGAAGTATCGCGAGGTCAGGAAATTGTAGCCGTTTGGAATTGGCAGAGAAAGAATTATTTTTTACAGTAACTAAGAAATATGTTAGTCAGTTTTATTATTAGGTGTATTTAATTTGCTGTAGTAATTGACAATTACGGCTGATAAGCATCCAAAAAAAATAAGTCCATATACAGTTAAAAAGACGCTAGTAATACGTCCGATTAGAGTAGTAGCTAGTATATCTCCGTAACCTACTGTTGTTGATGTGACAAAAGCATACCATAGTCCATCCCAGTAATTACTTATTTGAGGTTCAACTAATAAAAGTATTCCTCCTGAAATAAAAATAAAACTTACAAAACTTATCAAAAATTGATTAAATCCTGTAACTTTTATAATATGAAATAGAGTATTTAAACGTTTCATTTGGTTCTCCTTTGTTATAGTGTTAATGAAAATTATAGCATACAAAAAGTGTCTAAATATGTATTTTAGACACTTTTTATATTAATTTTATGTGACTTTAAGTCCGTTTCGCTCCCAAGGTGCGAAACAAATAAACCACCCGCTATGCGGGTGCGCATCGAAGGTTATACCGTCATAACAAAAAAACTCCAAACGAGTTACAATATAGGTGTTCAAGCCAATTGTAAAACGAAAG
>NZ_LSIW01000021.1:0-537 GCF_001556435.1 Streptococcus sp. CCH5-D3 | reverse complement strand
CCAATCATCTATGTACCAAAAACAAATGATGTAACGCAACCAACGAAACAAACAGTAACGTTTGAAGGAGCTGGTTCAACCACACCAAAAGATGATGTTCAAAGCGACTATACCTTCACAGGTAAGAAGAATCAAGCAGATGGTACAACAACATGGACTGAAAACAGTCATGACTATGGCAAAGTAAAAGTCCCAGTCGTTGAACACTATTATGCGGATAAAGCTGAAGCAGGTGGTAAGACAGTTACACCAGAACACCCAGAAGCTACAGATAAAGTGGTTTATAAGGAACTCGGTAAGATCATTCCAGTTGACCCAGATGGCAACCCAATTCCAAATGCGCCAACTCCACAATATACGAATGATCCAAACGATCCAACTAAGGGTGGTGTAACACCAACACCAGTCATCCCAGGTTATGTGACAGACATTCCAAATGTAACGCCATCTAACCCAGGAACTGATACCCCAGTTGTTTACCGTAAAGCAGATCAAAAAGCAGTCATCACGTACGTTGATCAAACAACAGGTCAAACC
>NZ_LSIW01000020.1:0-2280 GCF_001556435.1 Streptococcus sp. CCH5-D3 | reverse complement strand
GTTTACCGTTACTGTGGAAGTAGACTGGGACATTGTCAATGGTTTGTTCACCGGTAACTTTATCACCATTGACATCAACGTAGTAGAAATAGTCCTCACAATCGAAGTCTTTGCTTGAAAGTGGGTAGTGACTAATGTCTACTGGTATTGTGTTATCATTGAGACCAAAAATAAAATTATGTGGGTACTTGATAAAAAAGTTATCGACAGGATTACCGTATTTATCTTGAAATTTCCAGTTATAGATATGGACGTAACGGTTTGTTACAAGTGCACCAGTATCCTTATCATAGTAGTGTCCATCAGGAGCAAAACGTCCCTTAACCTGTGCTCCATTAGGGAAGAAGTACATTTTGACATAATCAAGTGTTTGAGGTCCTTTTAGTGGTCGGCCTTCCCTATCAAGGTAATACCAGTCCTTTGCATATAAAATTTCGCCATTTATGGTACTACCAACGGAAGTCAATACTTCTTTAAAAGTATTGGTCACTAGTTCACCAGAATCTTTGTCATAGAATTTACCGTTTTGAGCAACCCTTCCTTTGGTCTGAAAACCCCAAGGATTATCAAAGTATAGTTTTTGACCATTAATTTCAACTTCTCCTGTTGCAGCTGTACCATCTTTTGTAAAATAATACCAAGTTCCAGTTCCATTACGTTCGAAAAAGCGATTTTTCAAGATTTTACCACTATGATCAACATAATAGACCTTATTATTTTCATAGATAAAACGATCTCGTAACATTTCTCCAATGTCATAGTGTTTATACGTATTTTCTGGACGGAAGTAATAGAAATCGCCATTAATTTCCTGAAGCCCAAGAACTATTTGTCCTTTATCATCAAGGTAGTAGGTTGAATCATTTTCATTAACAAAGCCTGCATGGGTTACTTTGCAACCATTGTCTTTATCATAGTAGTACTTAGGCATGTAATAATATTTGGAGATAAACTTCGGATCTCTTACAAATCCTCCTTTAATCTGTTTACCATCATGGGGATCGAACATAACATCTTGTCCATCAATAATGTAGGCCCCTTTTAGTGGGCTACCGTATTTATTAACATAGTACCAATTACCATTAACTTCAACGTAACGATTGGTTACGAGATTTCCTGTATTGATATCGTAGTAACCTTTAAGGTCATTATATATATCTAAATAGGCCCCTTTGACTTGTTGTCCATTATCCCGGAAGAATACTCTTTGTCCCTTAATGATTTGGGAACCGATAAGGTTTTCTCCGCTTGCATTCTTATAATACCAGTTACCCTGTTCATCGCTATAGTAGCCGTTAGGGTTTGGAGCATCTTTACCAATTCCATTTTCATCAAAGTTATAAGTCATCCCATTGATCGTTAGGCTTGTATTTACAACACGAGCTCCAGAATCAGGATCATAGTAACGGAGGACCCCATTATCAAGAACAAGTTCTCCTTTAGCTTGACGGCCGTTTGAGTAGAGATAGACGATTTGTCCATTAATAAGGGTTTCCCCATCTTTAGGACGAATAGCATTTCCATCATCACCGTAGTAGTACCATTTATCATGTTCTTTAATTGTTTGTTTTTTGACTAACTGACCGGTTTCTGAGTCAAAATAGTAACGACGGGTAATGTTTGTGGGCGTTCCATATTTATTAGAAGTTGGAAGAGTCTTTCCATCTTCTAGCTCTATGCTGATTCCTTTTTGCATGACACCAGAGTTGATTTCGAAATAATAAAGATTACCATCAATCATACGAGTTCCTGTATATTTAGAACCGTCATTATTGATAAAAAAGGTTCTTCCTTCTTTATCTTGAACGAGACCTTCTTTTCTAACTCTAGCTCCGGTGTTAGGGTCATAATAGTGCATCTTATCAAGATTACCAGAATACTTTTCACTAAAGTCTCCTTTGACTTGAGTTCCGTCATAATCAAAATAAACTTCTTGCCTATCAATGGTTTGTTCCCCCTTGAGAGGAATACCATCCTTGTCAACATAGTACCAGTTTCCCTTATATTCTAGATAACGTTTGGTTTGTAGTTGACCAGTATTATCATCAAAATAACGGTATAGTTTGTAATTTACGATTTGTGGTCCTTTAATTTGTTTTCCGTCCTCCCAGAAGGAGACTCTTACGTTATCAATCGTTTGGTCTCCAGTAAGTTTTTTCCCATTAGCATCTTCATAGTACCAATTCCCCTGTTTATCACTGTAGTAGTGACCGCCAGTGATATTATTTTCAGCAGAGGGAACTTGAGAATTAGGGGTATCAGTATCACTAGTTGTTGGTG
>NZ_LSIW01000002.1:0-266 GCF_001556435.1 Streptococcus sp. CCH5-D3 | reverse complement strand
AGTTCAGCAGCACAGGGAATCGAAACTTATTATTACCAACCTTATGCAGAATACCCATCACGTATTAATGCGACTTACCATGCTAATCCGACGCGATTGAGCATGAGTGACACTTTGGCCAATGCCATCCAGTCCAGCATTATTAATGCGACTGGCGCTCAGAATCAGGGTGTGAAACGTCAAACCTTTGCAGTCTTGCGTGAAACGACAGCGCCAGCAGTTCTCCTTGAACTTGGCTTCTTGTCAAATCCTCAAGAAGCAGCCCG
>NZ_LSIW01000019.1:0-623 GCF_001556435.1 Streptococcus sp. CCH5-D3 | reverse complement strand
CTGACAAGCCAGGGGAAGATACGCCAATCATCTATGTACCAAAAACAAATGATGTGACGCAACCAACAAAACAAACTGTTAAGTACACAAGTACAGATGGTAAAGCTCAGGTGCCTTCGGATAAGATTCAAAATGACTATACTTTCACAGGTAAGAAGAATCAAGCTGATGGTACAACAACATGGACTGAAAACAGTCATACTTACGGTAGGGAAAGTGTTCCAGTAGTTTCTGGTTACTACGCTGACAAGTCTGAAGCAGGTAGTAAAACAGTCACTCCTACCAATCCTAATGCCGAAGATGTTGTAACTTATAAACCACTTGGTAAGATTATTCAGGTAGATGAAGATGGAAATGTTATTCCTAATTCAAGTTCTGTAACATACAACAATAATCCATCAAATCCTAGAGAAGCAGCAGAAACTAAAATTCCAGATGCACCAACAGGATATGTGATTAAGGAAGAACAACCACAAGCATGGGGTTACAATATTGTTGATAAAACTATTGAACCAAATGATGAAAGTGATCCAGATCGAATTTCACAAGATACGAAGATTGTTTATGTTAAAGCAGATCAAAAAGCAGTCATCACGTACGTTGATCAAACAACAGGTCAAACC
>NZ_LSIW01000018.1:0-789 GCF_001556435.1 Streptococcus sp. CCH5-D3 | reverse complement strand
AATTTATGGAAAACAAAGTTCGTTTCAAACTTCATAAAGTTAAGAAACATTGGATCACAATCGCTGCCTCAAGTTTGGCTATCGGGGCTTCACTGATTGGCCTTGGACAGGTCGGAGCCGATGAAGTCAAACCAGAAACGACTGCTGTTAACAGTCCTGAAAATGTCGTCTCTGACAGCAATCTTGAGACAAGTGCCAGCCTCATTACAAGAACCGAAGTAGCTCCGGCGAGCACTACTGTTAATAATGTTCCTAGTGAGACAGTCTCAACTGATGCGGCTAGTCAGCCTGCAGAAGCAACTGCTAAACAGCCTGCCAGTGAAACTGATAAGAGGGTTGAATCCGTTCAATCTGGTAAAACAACTACAACCGATAGAAGTGTTGAAACCTCATCCGAAACAAGCGACAACGCAACTACTTCACAGGAAGCACCTTCACAAGGTGGAAAATTTACTTCTGATGACCAAGGCAACTGGTATTACCTAGACAGTGACGGCCACAAACTAACGGGCCCACAAACCATCGATAACTTTAACCTCTACTTCCATGACAATGGGATCCAAGCAAAGGGTGAAAAGATTACCATTGATGGTAAGGATTACTACTACGATAAAGATAATGGGCGTAAGGTAACTGATACAAGCATTGAAGTAGACGGTAAAACCTATCTAGCAGATGCTGATGGCATCCTAACCGAAAAAACACAACTACCTACTCAGGTCGTGACGGGTGGTCATTTCCAATCTGACAACCAAAAAGATTGGTATTACTACACTGCCAACGGTGAAA
>NZ_LSIW01000178.1:0-244 GCF_001556435.1 Streptococcus sp. CCH5-D3 | reverse complement strand
AAGGCGACAGCCGTGTGCCAATGAACGATGACGTTCCAGCTACTTTCGACGATGGTTCAACTACGAAGACAGTTGATGGAGTTGGTACATACACAGTAGCTTCAGAAGGAACTGTAACTTTTGTTCCAGAGAAATCATTTATTGGAACAGCACCAGCAGTGACAGTGGTTCGTGAAGATAAGAACGGAACCAAAGCTTCTGCGACTTACACACCAACTGTGACACCAGTAACTCCAACAGCAAC
>NZ_LSIW01000177.1:0-6730 GCF_001556435.1 Streptococcus sp. CCH5-D3 | reverse complement strand
CTACTTTGATAAAAATGGTAAGCAAGTCAAAGGTAGCCTAGTAGACATTGATGGTAAAACTTACTACTTTGACAAAGACAGTGGGGCTATGTGGACGAATACCACTCTCGAAAAAGACGGCAAAACTTATATCATCGATGAAAACGGTGTGGCTACTGAGAAAGTGAATTAAAAAGGAAAGACATAATATTTCTACCACTTTAAGAAAACTTTAGGCTTTGCTTTATATACTAAAACCATCCTAAAACTTTTCTTTTTCATAATCTCCTAAATCCAGGGCATAGGTCCTGGATTTTTTTGTTTTTAGAAAAGTCTGTAGCAACTAAAATCATTCCCTCTCTCACTCGCATCACAATGTAATTGTTTTCTTATTTTTATCAAAATTTCTTATATTTCCTTGAAAGTCTCTAAAATAGCGCTATAATAGGACTTAGGAAATGGAGGAAAAAGTATGAAAGTACATTCTAATTTTACTGGACCTAAGTCCACAAAACGTCTGATTGCATTCTCATGTGCAACTGCTCTTGCAAGTTTTGCCTTTATCGCAAAACCTGCCTTCGCTGAGGAAGCTAAGGCTGACAATGCATCTAACCTTGATACGACTGCTGCTACCACTGCCAATGTAGAAACTACCGCAGACCTCGTCGAAACAAAGGTTGTCGAAGCACCTGTTACTACTGAAAATGTGGCTAGCACAGAAAACACCACAAATGTCTCAGAACAAGCCTCAACTTCTACAGCAAGTTCTGAAACTGCCAGTGAAACAGCTTCAACAACTACAAGCGAAAGTCAAGCACCTGCAGAATCGGTCTCAGGCCAAACACGCGAAGCTGTAACTACAGACCGGGCTGCCAGTGAGGCTGCATCAGCAACCGCAGATACCAATAGTGAAACCAATGTTACCGGTGGTCAATATTATAGTGATAGCCTTGGTAACTGGTATTATAAGGATGCTAGTGGTAAGAACCTAACTGGTGCACAAAAAATCGATGGGATCAACGTTTATTTCGATGAAAATGGCATACAAGTCAAGGGAAACTTTTCAAAAAATAAACAATACTATGATGCAGATTCTGGTGCTCTTGTAACGGATTGTTATATTAATCATCTTGGTGGTGTTTACTATGTCGATAAAAATGGTGAACCATTAAAAGGCGCACAAACCATTCAAGGAAAACAAGTTTATTTCAATGATTACAACGGCCTTCAAGTTCGAGACGGATTTGCTAGCAATGAACACTTCTACGATAAAGATGGTAACCTTGTAACAGATAGCTATGTTTTTAGCACTAAATACAACTATAACAACACTATCTATCCTTTCTATGTTGATAAAAATGGCGACAAATTAAAAGGTGAACAAATCATCAATGGAAAATCTGTCTATTTCGATAAGTATGATGGAGCACAGGTGCGTAATAGCGTTGCTGACAATGGGCGTTTCTATGATCAAGATGGTAATTTAGTTGATCTAGGGAAAAAACACTACGTGTTCATCGATAACCATTGGTTCTATGTTGATGAAGATAGAAAGATACTTAAAGGTGAACAGGTCATTGATGGTGTGAAAGTTTACTTTACCCCTTATTACGGATATCAAATTAAAGGGGATTTTAATTCTGACGGCCAATTCTATGACAAGGATACTGGCGAGCTCGTGACAAACCGTTATATTCAATTAACACGCTACGAATCGAACGGCTCTATGGCTCCAACTCTAGAGACCCATTGGTATTATCTTGGGTCAGACGGAAAAGTGGTAACAGGTCCACAAGTTATTGACGGCGTTCGTGTCTACTTTAACTATAGAGGACACCAAGCCAAAGGAGACTTCGGCTACGATGGTTTTTATTATGATAAAGACACTGGAGCACTCGTCAAAAATAGCTTTGTCTCCTTAGAGCAACCATCAGGAACCCTTATTTATTACCTCGATAACGAAGGCAATACAATTAAGGGAGAACAAATTATTAATGGTAAGCATCTCAACTTCGGTGAATACGGTATCCAAGTTAAGGGAAATTTCGCACCTAATGGACTTTTTTATGATGCAATTACAGGGGAACCTGTTACTAATCGTTATGTTCAAATCAATGACCAGAGTAACTCATATAATACCCTTGAAAATAAAGATAAATGGTTCTATATCGGTTCAGACTCTAAAGCTCTTAAAGGAGAGCAAGTCATTAATGGCGTAACCGTATTCTTTGACAAAGATGGGGTTCAAGCTAAAGGGATTTTCGCAGATGACGGTTTCTATTATGATAAAGATTCTGGAGCACGCGTTAATCTTGGCAACAATCAGTTTGTTCAAGTGAACGGTAACTGGTACTATCTTAATAACGAAGGTAAAATTGTAAAAGGTGAACAAGTCATTAATGGTAACAATTTTTACTTTGATAAAGATGGCAAGCAAGTTAAAGGGAACTTTGCTGAAAATGGAGCGTACTATGATGAAAATTCAGGAGTACAAGTAACCAATCGTTATGTTAACTTCAATAACAATTGGTATAGAATCGGTGCTAAAGGTACTCCTCTTAAAGGTGCCCATGTCGTTGATGGTCATAATGTTTTCTTTGACCAAGACGGTAAACAGATTAAGGGCGACTTCGCTTCGGATGGCTACTATTACAGTAAAAATTCAGGAGACCGAGTAGACTTAGGACAAAATCATTATCAAAACATAAACAATAATTGGTATTATATTGGTAATGACGGCAAACGCCTTACTGGTGAACAAGTCATTGATGGTGTCGAGGTCTACTTCGATAGTACTGGTAAGCAGGTTAAAGGAAACTTTGCTGAAAACGATTCATTTTACGATAAAGATAGTGGTGCCCGCCTTAAGGAACAATTTGTCGATTTGAATGGAAAGACTTATTATGTTGATGCTAAAGGCAAAAGACTTAGAGAAGGGGGAGTTCGAACTATCAATGGTAAAGAGTATACCTTTACGGGCGGTGCAGATCCCCACCTTGCTAGAGAAGAATTTCTATATCCTTATGGCTACTCTTCATTCTACGATTTGAATAATAAGGAAGTCAAAGGGCCTCAATTCGTTAAGGCCAAAAATGGTAATAGATATTACATTACCGCTTCTGGTCACGTCCCATTAGGGCTTCACATTATCAACGGAGAACTTTATATGTTTGATGCTCCGACAAATAAATATGCTGATGGTAGGGTTAGGGCGAATGGCTTGACTGAAGACTATTTCCCATCACTTATTCCTAATGGTAGCCATATCTATTACTTTGATAAGGAAACAGCTACTGCTATAAAAAATCAATATAAAGAGGTTAATGGTAACTGGTATTACTTTGGACCTAATTGGTATGCACTAACCGGTGAACAAACTATTGATGGGACTCATGTCTATTTCCATAGAGACGGCAAACAAGCTAAAGGGGAACTAGTCACTGTAAATGATAAACTTCATTATTATGATCCTAACAGTGGTGCACGTACTGAGAACACTACCCTCACTATCGAAGGTAAGACCTACCATTTTGATGCTGAGGGAAATGGAAAACTGCTCAATTAGTGTAAATTAGCAGTAATCATTATGAAAAAGTAATTCCATCTTCTACTTTAAGAAAACTTTAGGCTCTGCTCTATATACTATAATCATCCTAAAACTTTTCTTTTTCATAATCTCCTAAAACCAGGGCACAGGTCCTGGATTTTTTTATTTTTTAAGTTCCTATGATTGCAAAAATTGTGACATTTGCCATTTACTCGCTTTCCTATGTAATCGTTTTCTTATTTTTGTCTAAATTTCTTATATTTCCTTGAAAGTCTCTAAAATAGCGCTATAATAAGACTTAGGAAAAAGGAGGAAAAAGTATGAAAGTACATTCTAATTTTACTGGACCTAGGTCCAAAAAACGTCTGATTGCATTCTCATGTGCAACTGCTCTTGCAGGTTTTGCCCTCGTCGCAAAGCCTGCCTTCGCTGAGGAAACTAAAGCCGACAATGCATCAAACCTTGATGTGACTGCTGCTACCACTGCCAATGTGGAAATTACCGCAGACCTTGTCGAAACAAAGGTTGTTGAAGCACCTACCACTACTGAAGACACAGCCAGCACTGAAAGCACTACACATGTCTCAGAACAAGCCACAACTTCTACAGCAAGCTCTGAAGTTGTCAGTGAAACGGCCTCAACAACTGCAAGTGAAAGCCAGACCCCTGCAGAATCAGCCGCTGGCCAAACACGTGAGGCAGTAACTACAGACCGAGCTGCCAATGAGACTGCTTCAGCTACCGAAACTTCGAACAAGGAAACAAACGTCACTGGTGGTTATTACTACAGCGATAAGTATGGATACTGGCATTACAAAGATGCTAGCGGTAAAGATCTAACTGGACCACAAACCATCGATGGCGTTAAGGTCTACTTCAATCAAGGCGGCGTTCAGGTTAAAGGGGACTTTGACTGGGACGGTCACTATTATGACAAAGACTCTGGTGCTCTTGTTACTAATAAATTCGTTGAAAATTATGGTAGAACCTATTACTTAGATGAAAATGGTAATAAGACAATTGGTTCCAAAGAAGTTAATGGAGCGTGGTATTATTTTGATCAGTATGGTGAACAAGTTAAAGGTAGATTTGCTTCTGATAACCGTTATTACGACGAAAACGGTAAACAAGTGGATTTTGGGACAAACCGCTATTTCGAATTAAACGGGGAATGGTACTATGCTGGAAATGATGGTGCTATTTTAAAGGGACCACAAACCATCGATGGCGTTAAGGTTTACTTCGACCGAGGAGGTGTTCAAGTTAAAGGCTATTTTGTTAAAGATAGTACTGACAATAATGAACGCTATTATGATAAAGATTCTGGTGCTCTAGCTACTAACCAATATATCATTGCCTACAACCCCTACAGACATAGAAATGAACGTTATTATGTTAACGACCAAGGAGTTCGGTTAACTGGTCCTCAAACAATTGATGGTAAACAAGTCTACTTTGATAAATACGAGGGATGCCAAGTTTTCGACAATTTTGGCGATGATGGTTACTTTTACGATCAGGACGGTAATCGTGTTGATCTTGGTGCCAATCGTTATGTTCAAATCAGAGACAATTGGTACTATGTCGGTAACGATGGAAAAATTTTAACCGGTGAACACATTATTGATGGAGCTCACGTTTATTTTGAATATGGTGGTAAACAGGTTAAAGGAGATTTTGACTATAATAATCAATTTCACGATAAAGACTCTGGAAATTTAGTTACTAATCGTTTCGTTACCGTTAATGACAAGACCTACTTCATTGGAGCTGATAGCAAAGCCATCAAAGGAGCAACAGTCATTGACAACACGGAATACTTCTTTGACGAGAAAACTGGAGCCCAAGTCAAAGGAAATTTCGCCACTAACGATAAATATTATGATAGAATCACTGGTGCTCTCGTAATCAATAGTTATGTCCAAGTCGACAAAGACTGGTACTACGTAGGTAATGACGGTAAACGGCTTAAAGGTTCTCAAACCATTAACAATGTTCCTGTATACTTTGACCCTTATAATGGTAAACAAGCCAAAGGTGTCTTTAGTAATGATGGCTACTTCTACGACAAAGATTCTGGTGCTAAAGTAGATTTGGGAACAAATCGCTATGTCCAAGTTAATGATAATTGGTACTACGTCAATGCTGAGGGTAAAATTCTCAAGGGCGAACAAACCATCGATGGGGTTCAAGTCAACTTTGATCCTTATAGCGGTATCCAGGCCAAGGGAGGGTTTGTTGATTCTAAAGGTCGAGTAATCAGTGAAGAGAACTACAATACTTATGAAAGACCTAGTAAGTTCTATGATAAAAATTCTGGAGCTCTTGTAAAAGGTCAATACTTTAACCACAATGGAAACTGGTACTACGCTGATGCGGAGGGGAATATCCTTAAAGGTGAACAAACCATTGATGGGGTGCACGTTTACTTTGACTCTTATGGAGTACAAGCTAAAGACGCAATCGCAGAAGGCTACTACTACGATAAAGACTCTGGTGCTCGTCACGAAGCCCCTCGTAAGCAATTCATAAAGGCTGGTGGTAAATTATACTATCTTGACGATGATAATAAGATAAGTTCTGGTTATAAAAAAATTGACGGTAAGGATTATTTTATTACAGGATATGGGGAAGTTTTAAGAGGAGAATTCGGACCTTACGGTTACGAACCATATTATGATAGTGAGACTGGGGCTGCTGTACGACAAAGAGGTTTTGTTAAATCTGGACGTAACTGGTACTACCTAGATGACGAAGGAAATAAAGTATTAGGACTTGCCAAAATAGATGGTAATCTCTACTATTTCAGTAATCCCGTCGCAACAAAATACCGAATGGGCGAACAAGTTAAAGGAGAGCTGGTGAAACCTTATGATTTCTTCAACTATAACCGTTCACCCTATGACAATCCTGTCTACTACTTCGATGCTGAGACTGGGGCTGCTGTAACCAATCAATTCTTCAATTGGAAGGGCAATTGGTACTACTTCGGTAACGATGGAAAGGCTCTTATCTTTGATCAAGTTATCAATGGTCAACACCTCTACTTTGATTATCAAGGTAAGCAAATTAAAGGCAATTTCGTTACAGACTACAAGGGAACTCGTTATTATGACGAAAACTCTGGTGAGCTCGTAACCAACCAAACCCGTACCATCAATGGTGTGACTTATCATTTTGATGAAAATGGACGTGCAAAGCAAT
>NZ_LSIW01000176.1:0-22006 GCF_001556435.1 Streptococcus sp. CCH5-D3 | reverse complement strand
GGTATTCTGCATAAGGTTGGTAATAATAAGTTTCGATTCCCTGTGCTGCTGAACTTCCTGAAGCATTGATGTGGATACTTACGAAGATATCCGATTCAGAGGCATTAGCTGCACGAGAGCGATCCGTCAAATCAACATAGGTATCGCTGGTACGTGTGGTCACAACTTGATAACCTTCTGATTCTAGTTTAGCTTTCACACGGCTTTGGATGGCCAAAGTCAAGCTCTTTTCAGAAATACCAAAGTACGAAGCTCCTGGATCATAGCCACCATGGCCAGCATCTAGATAGACAACCTTATTTAAAACATCGTAATTTCCTCTTGATGCCGAACCGATTTTCTTAGGTGCTACCACATCGGCAGAGGTGGCGCCAAAGCCGATATTCTTACCTGAAGCATCAACAATATAGCCATGAACGATGTATTTACCTGAATTCCACTTGTGCTGACTAGCTGAAATAGTCACCTTGTAAGAACCATCATCCTGTTTAGTGGCATTATGCCAAACAAGATCATCCTGACCATTTTGCTCAGACCAAACAGGAATTACCACACCTGAAATACCACTTGGATTCGTCAGATTAGTGATAAGAACGTCAAAAGTTCCACGATTTTTATCATTATTGGTAATAGTCAATGTTCCTTGAGTTTTAGTGATATCAAGTGTCACTTGTTTGCCACCTAGGCCAATGAATTTACCATCATTGTCAACCAAATAGACATGAGAATTATAAAGGCCGCTATCACCTTTATGATTGCTTGAACGAACAGTTACCTTATAGTCTCCATTAGCTTGTTTGGCTGCCTTGTACCAAATGATATCATCTTGACCGTTCTTTTCTGACCAGGTTGGAACTAGGACTTCTTTGAAGCCACGTGGCGCAATCAAGTTTGAGATAACAAGATCATAGCTACCAGTAGCATTGTTGAGACCAGTGATAGCAAGCTCAGCTTTGGGATATTGACTCTCTACTCCTTCATTTTCTACGGTAGAAATGGAATTATTGCACATTGCATCCCATTCATAAAGTTTATAGGCTTCGATCAAACGGATAAGTTTTCCGGGATAACTTGGATCTGTCGCATATCCTGCATTCTTCAGTTCCTGAGCCGCAATGCGATAATCTGTTACGTTCACAACTTTTCGGTAATTGTCTTTTCGCCACTCGGTACTCGTGAAAAATTTTGCATGGTCTACTACGCTATCATTCCATGAGGCATATTTTCGAAAAGCAGCATTGACTGTGATATAGTCACCATTAAGATATTCCTGTGTAGGTACAGTTACTATTTCTCCATGCCAGTCCTCTGAATCTTTAATGCCAAAAAGATTATTGTTGGGAACCTTAGCAAGTTGAGAGCTTCCCCAACCACTTTCTAGAATAGCTTGCGCTGCCGTGATAGATGGAAGGATTCCTTCTTTGGCTCCATCCATGGCTCCTTGCTTAATGGCACTAAGAAATTGACGTTGATTCTGATCAATTTGGCTAGTATCATCTGCCTCTTGATAAGAGCTTGTGGTCACAGAACTATTGGTTAAGACAGCTATTTTTGAAGAATCTTCTAGACTAGTTTGCTTCTCCTCTAATACCCCTTCACTTTGTAGATTCATTTGACTCGTTGAATCATCGTGTACTCCTGCTTCAGAGTAGCTTGCCGCATGATTATCAGAATTTTCTTTCAAAGATGAAGATGTATCAGTTGGCGACAACATTTCATCTGCTTTCGCCGAATGACCAGACATTCCTAAAAATAAGATTGTCAGCATGACACCGCACAGTCCATAAGCTTTACTTTTCTTAAATCCAAAATGAAATCCTAATTGCATCATAATTTCCTTTTCTACTTACAATTTCTACTAATTCATTTTAAAACGATGAAACTATCAGTATCATAACGTCATAATATGAACTATCACCAATTTATTCGCAAAAAAAGCTAGAAACTTATCAAAAGTTCCTAGCTTTTTTAGTAGTATTGAAATATTAATCGACATCAACGAAACCAAAACGTGATAGAGGATACAATCTGAAAGAGATGACACCTTTAATTTGATCTTTGTCAATGAGACCAAACTTACGACTATCATCTGTATTACGACGATTATCGTTCAGTACAAGGTACTGCCCCTTTTCAATCTTAGTTTGTTTATTATCTGTCAATGTTGCAATGGAAAAATCATCAGTGAAGAAATTCCCAGGTGAAACTGTCGCCAAATAAGCTGATTTACCCTTACTAATATAGGCTTCGTCAACTGACTTATCATTAACATAAAGGAAATCATCCATAGCTGTCACGCTCTTACCCTCATCAGCAATAACACGCCCAATGTATTCTTTACCATTAACTGTATAAAGAATAAAATCTTTTTTCTGAGGCTTAACATTTTTATTGAAAGTAACATAGTCACCAGCATGAATATAGTCATTAGCCTGACCTTCAGTCACACGGTGTGTTGAGAAGACAAAAGCTCTCAACAACAAAATCATTACAATGGCAAGAACTGCTATGATAATATTTCGAATTAAATCTCTCTTAACCATATTCACTCCTTATGGGTTCTAATAAAATCATAACATAAATAGAGAAATAAAAAAAGAGGGAGTGAGCAAGCCCAATGTATCTCTCCCTCTCTTAAACCCAATGATTAAAACGTTTCACAGCTTAATAGTCCTCAAGAAATGTTTGCATATTGACATCATCTGGAACTAAGGCAAGGTATTTTTCAGCCGTTGCACGCGCCTGATCCCTGTAACCAAATTCACGCAAAATATATGCATAATCATGGAGGAATTCAGGATTTTCAGATAAATCTTTAGCCAAATCTTGATAGATTTGAAAAGCTTCTTCATCATCATCAAGAGCTTGGTAGGCCTTGGCAATGTTCCAACGAGCCAAAACAGAATCAACTTCATAATCGGCTAGAGCCACTAGATCCTCGTAACGTTCTTCTTCCAAATAGAGCGTACTTAATCGTAAGATAATCTCATCTTGGTCCTCAGCCAATGGCAAGGCTTGCTTCAAATAAGATTCAGCAGATTGAGTGTCATGCAACTCGTAGGATAACTGTGACGCTAGCAAAAGTAATTGAACATCAAAGGCATTTTTAGAAATCCCTTGTTGTGCCATTCGTAAAGCTTCTTCGGTTTTATGTTCTGCATGTAACGACAAGGCGTAAATATACTCATAACCTTCGAAGTCAGCAGACATGGTTTCTATCTGCTTAAAGTAAAAATTAGCTTTTTGATACTCTTCTTGATCATAGAGCAAAGTGGCTAACTCAAAAGCAACGGTATCATCATACTCAATTTCAATAGCTTTTTCCAAAAATTCACGAGCAGCTTCAAACTTTCCAAGACTGGCATAAGCCTTACCAATGCGTTCATAAGTAGAAACGCCAGTCATCGCAAGAAGATCACGATTATCTAATTTAGCATAGTAATGAATAGCTTGTTCAAAATTTCCAAGTTCAAACTCCATCTCAGCCAAACCAAAAATAATCAATGAGTCATCTGATAATTGACTTGCCTCCAACAACTTATCACGTGCCACATCAGTTAAGCCCTCCATTTGGTAGAGGTCAGCCTTTACAATTAAAGCAGACAAATAGTCGTCAGAGTCTTCAGGTATGGCATCCAAATAGAGAAAAGCCTCTTCAATATCACCATCTTCGGCAGCAATTTGTGCTAGATTGACATTAACCTCTGGAAAATCAAAGCGAACTTTTTCATAAATTTCCTGTGCCTGTGGTAAGAAACCAATAGATTCTAAGTATTGGCCCAACTCAACAAGAACCTCTGCAGGATCCTCTCGTAAAGCTTTTTTAAAATATTTGTCTGCGTGGTCTAAATCTTGGTTTCCAATAGAGGCAACCATTTTTTCGCTATTTAACATCGTCTTTTTGTCCTTCATTTTCTAAATCATCTTGATAAAGATTACTTACAGAACGGTACCAATCAAAAATCTCTCTAACAACAACCTTGACAGAGGCATAAATTGGAATCCCCAATAAGACACCCCAAACACCGTAAAGAGAACCTGCTGTCAAGAGAATAAACATAATGGTAATCGGGTGAATACTTAGTTTATTCCCCAAAACGAGTGGAGAAACAAAACGTCCCTCAATAGTTTGCTCGATAACAAAAATGATGAGGACCTTGATTAACATAGCAGGACCTTGAACCAATCCCATAATAACAACTGGTACCATAGCAAGAAAACTTCCCAGATAAGGAACCATGTTTAGAAAACCTGCCATAATACCGAAAGTCATACCATATCGAAGACCTACAATCTTAAACATAATACAGAACATGATGGCAACAACAATAGCGACTGTAACCTGGCCTTGAACATAACCTTCGAGCTGACTATTAATATCTGAAAGCATACGAACAGTTGTTTCACGAAAGCGAGTTGGTAAGGCTGAGACAAAGCTATGTTTCATCTTTTGGCTATCTCTTAAAAGGTAGAAGAGAATGAAAGGTGCCAAAATGATAGCTACTGTCACCCTTGCTACTGTGCTCGCAAAAGTTCCAACCCATGTCAAAGCCGATGAAGAAAAGTTTTCAGCATAATTGACCATTCTCGCTGAGAAATCACTAAGCATGGACTCTAAATCACCATGGAAGTTGGAAAGAATAGGAAGATTAATCCAACGTTCCGTTTCACTATTGGCACGTGCAATATATGATGGTGCATTTCGTATCAAAATCAAAATTTGATTTTGTAAGCTTGGAATAGCTGTTGAAATCCCCCAAACCAAGAGCAAGCCAAGGATAGCGTATATGACCAAGATAGACATGGTTCGACTCAATCCCGTTCTTTCTACAAGTAGTACCAAAGGTTTTATTAAATAATAAAGGAGCATGGAAATAACCAATGGCAACATAATAATGGTCATAAACTGGATGACGGGTGAAAAAATGGGACTAATCTTGGTAAAAATCAAAACCGTCAAACCAATCAAAAGTAAGATGAAAAAGGCTACGACAGCCTGATTATTCAATATCCACTTAAAAAACCATGTTTCTGAAAAATCTTCTGTTTTTTTACGCTTCATAGTTCCTCCCTATTTATCATAAAATGTTACAGTTTTATCTACCAAGTTCTGGTTACGATCGTAGCTAAATTTTGCAGAGAAGAATGGTCTATCTTCAAGGATCCACTTAAAAATCTCATAGTCACCTTCCCAAGTTGGTTTAGATAAGACCTCATCATATGGTACCCATTCAAGCGTTCCTTCACGAGACTCCTCATCTGAGATGAGTTCTCCTTCAAAACCAGTTACCTTAAAGACATAGGTGTACCAATCATGACCAGGGGTAAATTCTGGGAAGGTAATCATACCTTTAAAATCCATATCAGTCACTGTAAAATGTGTTTCCTCGAGAATTTCACGGCGAGCACATTCATCTGGAGTCTCTCCAGCTTCTAGTTTTCCCCCGACAGAAATCCACTTTCCTTCATGAACATCATTAGGCTTTTTATTACGATGTAGGAGCAAAAGCTCCTTTCCATTGTCAATATAACAAATGGTAGCTAACTTTGTCATAATGCATCTCTTTTCCAATGTTTTTTAATATTATACCAAATATGGGATTGGATTTGGGCTTTGAGCATGACCATTTTCAGATAAAGCTGAAATCTCTTCTTCTGAATCTCTAGACAAACAAAAAGAGAACCTAAATAGTTCTCCTTTAATCTCTTAGTATTTCAAATAACGGCGCATTGCCATACGCGACCCAATCGAACCGATAATAATACCGACTGCGAAGAGGGTTCCGATAACCGCATAGACAAACCACTCTGGATCATACAACGAAATACCACCTTTGACAAAATCTGGATTCAAAGATGAGTAAACCATGTGATACAAAAGATAAATGAGCCCAGAAGGAATGATGGCACCAAGTGCTCCAATCCAAGCACCTTCCATCAAGTAGGGACGACGAATGTATGAATTCTTAGCACCTACCAAACGCATGATTTGAATTTCAGTCGCACGTGACATAATGGTAATACGGATAGTATTTGAAATCAATAGGACAGCCACAATAGTTAAGAGTGCTGTGGCAATGATTCCCCAAAATTGAACACGTTTCATAGTGGACATCAGAATTTCAGTATCTGAGCCACCAAAGTTAGCATTATCAACACCCTGAATGGCTTTTGCTTCCTTGGCAACTCGACTGACATCATCTGGTGATTTCGTTTGAACAATGTAAACATCTGAAAGAGGGTTGGCATCTCCAGTAGCTGTCTCGAAACTTGAACCCATCGTTTCAATCAGTTGTTTCTTTTGTTCTTCTTTACTAGAGAAAGTAACCTTATCTACACCTTTGATTTTGGTCAGAGCATCATAAATCTTATGGTAGTCTTTATTAGCAACAATCTGTCCAGAAAGTTCCTTGACTGTTTTCGAGGCATCTGATGAATCTGGATCCAAGTAGACATTGACCTGAATATTCTTTTCAATATCTGAAGCCAATTTCTGCGTATTTAAAATAACAGAGCCAAAGACACCTAAAAGTGAAAGAACAATCATTACCGAAAATACTGCTGTAAGTGTCGACAATAGATTACGTTTGAGATTCTTAATCGATTCTCCTAAATGGCGGAAAAAGCGTCTAATCATGGTAACCGTACTCTCCTTCCTCTTCATCACGAACAATACGTCCTTCTTCAATCGCTACGACACGATGACGAAGGTTATTAACGATAGTTGAGTTATGGGTTGCCATTATAATGGTAGTCCCTTGCAAGTTAATACGTTCAAGGACTTGCATAATTTCCCATGAAATCTCTGGGTCCAAGTTCCCCGTTGGTTCATCCGCAATCAACACTTTTGGATTATTGACGATAGCACGCGCAATAGCGACACGTTGTTGCTCACCACCAGACAATTGATTTGGGAATGAACGCATCTTGTGTTTAAGACCAACCAACTCGAGAACCTCTGTCACCCGTTTCTTGATATGACGAGGTTTCTCACCAATAACTTCCATGGCATAGGCAACGTTTTCAAAAGCTGTTTTCTTTGGAAGGAGTTTATAATCCTGGAAAACAACTCCAATAGAACGTCTTAAGAGTGGAACATCTTTCTTACGAAGTCGGGTTAAATCAAACTCTCCAACCTTCATAGAACCACTCGTTAATTTTTCTTCTTGGTAGAACAAGCGAATTAGACTTGATTTACCAGCACCTGAAGGGCCGACTAAGTAAACAAACTCCCCAGAGTTAACAGACAAATCAATGTGTCTAAGGGCTGTTGTCGACTTATCATACTTCTTAGTAACATCTTTTAATTCAATAAGAGCCATAATGTCAGTATTCAACTACTAAAATAGCTGAAGCCTTCCTTTCATTGAGATAGAGTATCTAAATACTTAAAAATAGTATATTTTTACTATTCTTCCATACGCCACTTGAGGTAGGCATCGATGAAGCCTTCAATATCCCCATCCATTACCTTATCAACCTGGGCAACTTCATAGCCTGTACGGTGATCTTTAACCATGGTATATGGCGTGAAAACGTATGAGCGAATTTGGCTTCCCCAAGTGATTTCTTTCTTATCACCTTTCAAAGCATTCACTTCTTCTGCTTTCTTTTCTTGCTCCATTTGATAGAGCTTAGCTTGAAGCATCTTCATCGCACGGTCGCGGTTTCCGTATTGTGTACGGTCGACCGTTGAAGCTACAACAATACCTGTTGGAATGTGGGTCAAACGCACACCTGTAGACACTTTGTTGACGTTCTGACCACCAGCACCACCTGAGCGGAATGTATCCATCTTGATATCATCATCACGAATCTCAACTTCAATGGTATCATCCAATTCAGGCATGACTTCCACTGATGTAAATGAAGTGTGACGACGCTTAGCAGAATCAAATGGTGAGATACGAACCAAACGGTGGACACCCATTTCTGACTTGAGGAATCCATATGCATTAGGTCCCTCAAAAGCAAGGGTTACAGATTTGATTCCAGCCTCATCACCCGCCTGATAATCCAAAGTTTCTACCTTGAAACCTTTGGCATTTCCATAACGTTGGTACATACGGAGCAACATATCAGCCCAGTCTTGAGCTTCTGTCCCACCAGAGCCTGGGTGAATTTCCAGGATGGCATTATTATGATCATATGGTTCAGACAAGAGCAATGTCATCTCGTAACTTGTCATAATCTTATCAAGCTTTTCGAGTGTTTCTTCAAGCTCTTCTTGAACACTATCATCTTCTTCCAACATTTCTAAATAAAGCTCTGTCTCGTCAGAGAGTTCTTGCATATTATTGAAAGTTTCGTATTTCATTTTTAGCTCATTTAACTCTTGTGAGGTCTTTTGAGCTGCAATATTATCATTCCAAAAGTCTGGCTCAGTCATTCGGTTTTCGAGGAGCGCAATGTCCTCTTCCAAACGATCTAAGTCAAAGAGACCTCCCGAAGCTCACGAGCTTCTCTTGATTTTCAGAGATTTTTTGGCGAATTTCTGCCACTTCCATGGATAGGTTTCCTCCATTTTATAGTATTATGCTTAATTCTAGCATAAATCACTTAAATTTGCCATTTTGCACACACAAGCTCCCACTCCGCTTGGGATTCTTCATCCTTAGGTGACAGTTCCCTCATGTAATCTAACATAGCCTCATCGGGTTTCTTAACAATCTCACCGAGAGCCCAAATGGCAGTCGCTGTATGGATGGGATTATTATTCTTATCAATTATCTCCATCAGTTTGACAATAGCATTGCGATCATGTAGGTTAGCCAAGGCAATAATAGCATTACGTTGAAGAATATTCTTCCCGCGCCATGAACCGGCAATCATCCCAAATTTCTCCTTGAAAGATTTGTTGGTCAGCTCAAGAAAAGGAAGTAATTCGGGCATGGCAAGCTCAGGATCAATGTCCGAAGCCAGTGGATTATCGATACCTCTGTTATATGGACAGGAAATCTGACAAATGTCACAACCATAGATAACAGTCTTTATCTTCTTTCGAAACTCCATATCCATCATGCCTTTATCCTGTGTTTGAAAGGATAGGCAACGACGGGCATTCATGGTCCCATCGCCAATGAGACAAGATGTCGGGCAGGCATCCAAACAACGATGACAATCCCCACAACCATAGTCTACTTCTTGGTCTGGTTCAATCTCTAGATTAGTGATAAGCTCGCCAAGATACATGTAGGACCCGTATTCTTTCGAAATCACTAGTCCATTCTTCCCGATAAAGCCAATACCAGCTCGCTTGGCCACTGCTGTATCGACCAGAGCTCCAGTATCCACCATACCTTTATATTCGAAGTTTTCCGTCAGTTTTTCAATGCCTTCTGCCAAGCGTTTTAGTTTGTCCTGCAAAACATAGTGGTAATCTAGACCCCATGAATTTGGAGTGATTTTGCCACGCTTATATTCTGTTTTTTGGGGTTGTTGTGGTAGCTTATGCGGATAGGCAACTGCAATGGAAATGATGGTTTTAGCTGATTCCAAGGTCAACTTAGGATAAATACGCTCTTCAATATTTTTATGTTCAAAACCTGTTGTTCGCCCTTCTTCGACACCAAGTCGAAGGGATTTTTCCAGATAGGCGAAATCATCGGCGGTTGTAAAACCAATTTTTGAAATGCCAATCTCCTTGGCCATCTTTTGTATTTCTAATTTGATATCCATATTCTTATCATAATGAAATTGTAGTCTAAGGGCAAGTATTTTCCACCATCTTCATTTACAGACAAGCCTTAACCTTTTTGTTACAATGTTTCTATGACGAGACTTGCAGTAATGAGTGATTTACATATTGATATAAATCACTTTGAAACATATGAAATTGATACTCTTATAAAGTGCCTAAAAAATCAAGAGGTTAGCCATCTCCATATCGCTGGTGATATTTCTAACCATTATTTTATCGACACAAAACCCTTTCTACGGAAACTGTCTAAGGAGGTCAAGGTCACCTATAATTTAGGCAATCATGATATGCTTGATTTAGAAGATGACCTTATTGATAATCTTGATTTTCAGGTGATAAATTTAGGTAGTAAGACATTATTAGCTTTTCATGGCTGGTATGACTATTCCTATTCAGATGAAACGTTAGATAAGATTCTTAAACGTAAGAAACAACTTTGGTTCGACCGAAGACTTAAACGATTGGGGACTGATCCGGATATCTGTCAAACTAGTCTTAAAAGGTTAGATAATGTCTTAAGTGAGTTAGACACTAGTAACCTTATAGTTGCCATGCATTTTGTTCCTCACAGCCGCTTTACCATGACGCATCAACGTTTTGCACCTTTTAATGCCTACTTAGGCTCGGAAAAATTCCACCAGATTTTCGCCAAGCATGGCGTTAAAGATGTTGTTTTTGGTCATGCCCACAGAAGTTATGGGACAGTACCAATTGATGGCGTAACCTATCACTCGCGTCCTCTTGGATACCGACGAGAATGGGATTTAACCATCAACTTTGTTTCCAATCACCCTGAACTCAATCCTACTGGAACATGGAACCTCTCCAAACGTTACAACCTGGTCAAGAAACGGTCGGAGTTTTTAGAATATGAAAAAAAGGAACTGGCAAATGAGTTCCTTTCATCCATGACACTATTTGATTTGTAGAACGACTCTTTAGGAGTCGTTTTTTAGTCGGTGAAAAATCCCTGCTTTTGAAGGTCCTTCAAGGTATTCGCACGATTGGCAACGGATTGATCCATTGTCTTTGCAATCTGTGTTGTAAATTCATCAACTCTGTTATTGAGATCACGAAGGTCATAATACTCATGAACTTCAGCGTCGTAATCTTTTAACTCCTCTAAGGGATGTTCTAAGTCTCGATAATAATTTTCCATATGGATGACGTGACGGGGTAAACGAGGTTTAAGCTGCGGTTCTTGATCTGGCCAACCAACTGCTAATCCTACTGCTGGATAGACATACTTTGGAAGTTTGAGAAGCTCTGAAAGTTTAGCGTTATCATTCAAGATACTGCCAAGGTAAACTGTTCCCATACCTAAACTCTCAGCAGCTACTACCATATTTTGAGCAGCTATCATAGCATCCGAGAAGGCCGAGATAAAGCGTTCGGGACTACCTTGGACCAAGGCTTCAGCGCCTTTTGCCTCTGCAATCAGTGTGTTACGTCTTTGGTCCACAACAAATACAAAAAGATGCCCAGCATTTGGAATATAAGGCTGGTTGGCAATCTCTGCAATTTCTTTCTTCAATGTTTCATCAGTAATACTGATAATCGAATAGGACTGTCTAAAATTACTCGTTGCTGTATGTCTTGCAACATCAACCAAAAGGTTAACTTCTTCTCGTGTCAAAGCTAGAGGTTTAAATTGACGGATGCTACGGTGATTGAGTTGTGTCTTAATAGTCTCGTTCATAGCCTTCTCCTTAACTTGTGATCATTTCTCTTCAATTATAAACAAGACTCCTCCTGAATTCAAGATGTGATAAGAAAAAGCCAGAGACCATTATCTCTGACTTTATGTCTTAAATAGCGTCCTTATCCTTACCAAGGGCACGTTGAATAGCTTTGACTAATTCAACCAATACCACAATCAAGAAAGAACCTACAATAACTGCAAGCCATTGTGTCAGACTAAGGTGTGACACATGGAAGAGGTTATTAAATCCAGGCACTACAATAGTTGCCATCAAAAGAACGAAGGCTACTGGAATTGCCCAGTTGAAAGTCTTGTTTCTAAAGAGACCAACTTTAAAGACTGATTGATACACAGATTTAACGTTAAAGGCATGGAGCAACTGAATTAATCCAAGTGTTGCAAAAGCCATTGTAAGGGCATCCGCATGAATTTCTGCTTGTGTATGGTGCTCTGGGAAGACAAGGCCCCAACCATATACTGCAAGAACGAGGATGGTTTGGAAAACACCTTGATACATGATAGCACCGAAGACACCACCATCAAAGAAGTTCGATTGACGTCCACGAGGTTTATGAGTCATAATACCTGGTTCTGCTGGCTCAACACCAAGAGCGATGGCTGGAAGGGTATCTGTTACCAAGTTAATCCAGAGAAGGTGTACTGGTTGAAGCACATCCCAACCAAACAGTGTGGCAAAGAAGATAATAAAGACTTCGGCCATGTTGGCTGACAAGAGGTACTGGATTGATTTTTGAATATTTGAGAAGACCTTACGCCCTTCTTCTACGGCAACAATAATTGTCGCAAAGTTATCATCGGCAAGGACCATATCAGAAGCTCCCTTAGAAACCTCTGTACCTGTGATTCCCATACCGATACCAATATCAGCAGTCTTAAGTGAAGGCGCATCATTAACTCCGTCACCTGTCATGGCAACAACCTTGCCATCATTTTGCCAAGCCTTGACGATACGAACCTTGTGTTCAGGAGACACACGCGCATAGACAGAGTACTGTTTGAAGACTTTCTGGAATTCTTCATCAGAAAGCTCATTAAGCTCAGCGCCAGTAAAGACATGATCTTCCGTATCATTTGGATCGATGATACCGAGACGCTTGGCAATGGCTTCTGCCGTATCTTGGTGGTCACCTGTAATCATAATTGGACGGATACCCGCTTCTTTAGCGACACGAACAGCTTCTGCCGCCTCAGGACGTTCTGGGTCAATCATACCTACCAAGCCTGAGAAAATGAGATCAGACTCAACAACCTCAGATTCCAAGGTAGGAATATCATTCGTTGTCTTATAAGCCATCATCAAGACACGAAGAGCTTGTTTTGCCAAGTCCTTATTAGTCGCAAGGATAGCTTGTTTATCTTCATCCGTGATAGGACGAACCTCACCATTGATTTCAATACGAGTCACACGTTTGAGCAATTGGTCAGGCGCACCCTTGACGGCTACAAAGTATGTACCATCCGCTTCCTTATGGATAGTAGACATGAGTTTACGGTCAGAGTCAAATGGCAACTCTGCCACACGAGGCTCTGATTTCAAGACGTCACGAACATCAAAGTTGTGGTCCAAACCAAATTGAACAAGGGCTGTTTCCGTTGGATCCCCAATTAGCTTACCATCTGGGTCCACCTTGGTATCATTGGCAAAGTTCATAATACGAAGGGTTGTATTGTCAGCACCAAGTTCTGTAGCAGCGCTTTGCAATTGACCGTTTGTATAGACTTTTTCAACAGTCATTTGGTTCATGGTTAAGGTACCAGTCTTATCTGATGCGATAATCTCAGTTGAACCAAGAGTCTCAACAGCTGGCAATTTACGAACAATCGAATTGCGTTTGGCAAGAGTCGTTGTTCCAAGTGACAAGAGAATCGTTACAATAGCAGGCAAACCTTCAGGAATCGCTGCAACGGCTAGAGCAACGGCAACCATCAAGCCTTCGAGGGGCTGTTCACCACGAATGAAGACACTAACCAAGAATGTCACTAAGGCAATAGCAATAATAAGATAAGTCAAAGTCTTAGACAATTGCTCCAAGCTTTGCTTCAACGGTGTTTGTGATTCGTCCGCATTAGCTAGCATATCAGCAATCTTACCAACTTCAGTATACATACCAGTATTGGTAACCACTCCAGTACCACGACCGTAAGTAACGTTTGAGTTTTGGTACCCCATATTCACACGGTCACCAATTCCGGCTTCTGCTTCAACCGTCTCAGTAATATCCTTTTCAACTGGAACGGATTCACCTGTAAGGGCTGCTTCTTCAATCTTAAGTGAGGCAGCTTCGAGCAAACGCATATCAGCTGGAACAACATCACCAGCTTCAAGCAAGACGATATCTCCAGGAACCAACTCGCGTGAATCAATTTCAACCACATTGCCATCACGACGCACACGAGCCAGAGGGCTTGACATGTTTTTAAGAGCTTCAATAGCCGCTTCTGCTTGTCCTTCTTGATAAACACCAAAGGCTGCATTCAAAACAACAACGGCTAAAATAATGCAAGCATCGGTCAGACCATGCATACCTTCTGTAATAACAGAAAGGGCGGCTGCGACAAGCAAGATGATAATCATCAAATCTTTAAACTGATCGATGAATTTTGACAAGAGGCTGCGTTTTTCACCTTCATCCAACTCGTTATAGCCATAGGCATCCAATCGTTCCTTGGCTTGTGCAGTAGACAAACCATCAATGGAAGTGTCCAAGCTTTTTAGGACTTCTTCCTCTCCTTGTGTGTAAAACAAGGCTTTACTTTGTTCTTTAGACAAAATAATCTCCTCCTTCTTTATAGGGAAAAATGGCTAACAAGACTCTTTTTATATAAAAAATTATACAAAAAGAGACTTGTTTAATTAAAAACAAGTCTCGCTGTTTAAGAATATGCCGGAAATGTAAAATTTCGTAATGACGACATAATCGCAACTGTTAATCAAATCTCATGATTAAAGTTGCCTGCTACTCCCTTATTTGTACTTTACATTTTATCATAAATTATTCTTTATTCAAGCAAAATGATTCTATTTTTTCAAAAATTAAAACCAAGAAACCTCTAATTCATAATCAGCAAAAACGTCTTCTGTTTCTGGATGTTTCAATTGATAATGAATATCAACTGTCTTTCCATTTGGGTCATGGGCGAATAGACTAGTATCTGTCAGAAAATGCTGGGTACCAAGTGGTGTCGGTATGTTGACCAAGGCAGGGACCTTAGCCGAAAAACGCATAATGGATTTAGGATTAGAAAAGCGTGTCATCACTAGCTCATCCTGATTCAACTTAATAACCACTTTTTCTTTCTCGGAATTATGGTGAACAAGATAAGTAAAGTCTCCTTTTTCCATAACCTCACAAGTGTGGATTTCTTCGATAATCTCCGTTTGATCGCCTACTTTTATTTTGTTTTTAATTTTAATTTCCATTAAGTATTCCTTCTATTCTAAAACTATTTTTCTACTTAAGATAATAGCAACTCTATACTAAAAGAGAGTATCAGTATTGCGTCTACCATTTCTATTTCAAGTAAACCACCTGGGTCTGTTTAACAAAGCCGATATTTTCATACAAACGTTTGGCTCCAATATTGCTATCTTCTACTGCAATTTGAAAGGGCTTGTCGTTATGCGCAATGAGTTGATTGACGACTGATTTTGCCAGATAGCTGCCATAGCCCTGTCCACGATAAGCTTCAGCAATCGCAAGTCCATAGAGGTAGTTGCTATTCCCAGATAAATCGACCGTACACACTCCAATGACCTGAGCTTCTTTGAGGAGGATGTAAAGTAGGCCATCGGAATCCTTCAAGGCCTCTGTAATGTATCTGCGACTCACATCGAGCGTTTCCTCTGGATCAGAAAAGGCTTGGTGATGGAGTTGGGCAATTTCATCTAGGTAAGAAGGTTCAGCTAAGAGCACCTTGACATCTGAACGAGAATCCAGAGCATATGGTGTTTTATCTCGTCCTAGCCAGGTTTCGGTCTCTTCATCCTCAACCACCCCCCAATGACTTGCCAGATTAGGATGACGATCTAGAAAAATACGCTCTGTCTGAAAGGTCACTGAGCGAATAGGGTAAGGTGCCGTTTCCTTCTGAAATTTGTCAAACAAACTCCTCGCAATGCCTTTGCGGCGATAATCTGGGGCAACTAAAATCGCCACTTCCACATCATGGTCATCCGCATAAACCGTTAATAAACCAAGCAACTCTCCCTCTTGATAATAGAGGAAAAAGGCCGGCATATCGGGATCAAAATTAAGCATATTGGAGAGATAAGGTTCTCGAAAGGTTTGGTCATAGGCTTGACAGCTAGCAATCAATGCTTTTGCTGCCTTTCGTTCTTTTTCCGTCAATTGGTTGGTTGCTCGAATCACTCTTGTCTCTCCTTTATTTGTCTGACCTTATTTTACCAATTAAAAAGCATTTGAGCAATTTTTACCTAAACTACTTCTTTAAAGAGGCAATAATACTTTTCTCAGGAAGAACTATGACAAAGCGCCTAAATTTTAGTAAAATAGAAGGGAAACTAACTAAACGAAACAGGTAATTATTATGTCTATTAAACTTATTGCAGTTGATATTGATGGAACGCTTTTAAATAGCCAACGTCAAGTTACACCGGAAGTCTTTCAAGCCATTCAAGATGCCAAGGCTGCTGGTGTAAAGGTTGTTATCGCGACTGGTCGTCCTATTCCTGGGGTGCTTCCTCTTCTTGAAGAACTTAACCTCAACCAAGACGGAGATTATGTTATCACCTTCAATGGTGGGCTTGTCCAAGAAACTTCTACTGGTAATGAATTAATTCGTGAGACACTCTCATACGAAGATTACCTTGACATTGAGGTTTTGGCTAACAAGCTTGGTGTTCATTCTCACGCTATTACTAAAGATGGTATCTACACAAGTAATCGCAACATTGGCCGCTACACGGTTCATGAGTCTACACTTGTTCATATGCCGATTTACTATCGTACACCTGAAGAGGTGGCTGACAAGGAATTCGTTAAGGCCATGTATATCGATGAACCTGAAATTCTTGATGCAGCTATTGCCAAACTTCCACAGGAATTTTATGACCGCTTTACTATTGTAAAATCAACACCATTTTACCTAGAAATCCTCAAGAAAACAGCCAACAAAGGAATTGCTGTAACCCATCTTGCTGAGAAACTCGGTCTTTCTAAAGAAGAAACAATGGCTATCGGTGATGAAGAAAATGACCGTGCTATGCTTGAAGTCGTTGGCTCTCCTGTTGTTATGAAAAATGGTAATCCAGAAATGAAGAAAATTGCGAAACACATCACAAAATCAAATGATGAATCTGGTGTCGCTTATGCTATTAGAAAGTGGGTTCTAGAATAATATGTATACCTATAAAACTGGACTCAGTACTTCTGAGCATGACCGTTTTGTTATAGATAGTCCTCAAACAAACTTATTACAAAGTAGTTCATGGGCAAAAATCAAGGATAGCTGGGGAAATGACCGCCTAGGTTTCTATCAAGATGGTAATCTCGTTGCTGTCGCTAGTGTCCTTATTCAGCCACTCCCTCTTGGATTTTCTATGATTTATATTCCTCGTGGACCTATTATGGATTATCAAGATAAAGACTTGCTCGCCTTTGTTATGGCTTCACTTAAAAAATATGCCAAAACAAAGCGTGCTCTCTTTGTGAAATTTGACCCAAGCCTTTTTGTGACAAAGAACCTGATTTCACAAGAAGCTGAAATCCGTAAAGAGACTATGACGATTGCCAAAGACATCCAGGCTCTTGGCGTTGAATGGACAGGCCTCACTGAAGATATGGCTGAAAATATCCAACCTCGCTTCCAGGCTAACATCCATAAGGAAGATTTCACTGAAGAACAACTCTCTAAGAGCACCAAGCAGGCTGTTCGTACTGCTCGAAACAAGGGGATTTCAGTCCAATTTGGTGGCACTGAGCTTCTTGAACAATTCGCTTCTCTGATGAAGAAGACAGAGGCCCGAAAAAACATCCACCTTCGTGGAATCGATTATTATGAAAAGTTGTTGACTACTTACCCAGAGTCTTCTTACATTACACTCTCAACACTAGATTTACCAGCCCGTCTCAAAGATCTCAATAAACAACTCGAAAAAAACATTGCTGATGCAGCCAAGTTTACTGAAAAAACTAAACCAGGAAAAATCGAGAACAATAAACAAGAACATAAAAGACTAAAAGAAGAAATTGACTTCCTTCAAGAAAAGGTTGATACTGGAAATAAGACGGTCCCACTCTCAGGTACACTCGTTCTTGAATTTGGCAAGACATCTGAGAATATCTATGCAGGAATGGATGAAGACTACCGCCGTTATCAACCGGCTATCCTGACATGGTATGAGACAGCTAATCACGCTTTCGAGCGTGGTGCCGAGTGGCAAAACATGGGAGGAATTGAAAATTCGCTTGATGGTGGCTTGTACAATTTCAAGTCAAAATTTAACCCACGCATTGAACAATTTATTGGGGAATTTAACCTTCCAGTTAGCCCTCTTTACGGACTAGCCAATTTTGCCTATAAACTCCGTAAGAAATTACGTAGCAAACATTAATAATATATAAAATGAGACTCCATCTTGGAAGTCTCATTTTTTGATGATATCTTAGTCTTTATCAGGAATAACCTTAAATAAATAATAGGTGATGAAGACTGTCAAGCAAAAAAGTCCGATTTTCACCCAAAGGATAGGTGCAAAAAAGATTGAAATTCCCATCAAAACATAGATTTGGACGATAATCTTTTTCTTTCGTTCTTTGGCAATTGATTTGGTTTCTCTAAAATCGGCTACATAACTTTGATATAGCTTAGTATGATATAACCATTTCTCAAAACGTTTAGAACTTCTAGCAAAGCAAGCAATGGCTAAAAGTAGAAAAGGTGTTGTGGGTAAAATTGGAAGCGGAATTCCAAGAATTCCCAAACCTAACGACAACATTCCTAGAGAGAGATAAATTACTTTCATGAATACTTTCCTTTTAAAAAGCTGCACTAAACGCATTAGTGTAGCTCTTTTGCTATGTTTTAAATATCTATCAGTGGTGTCGCTGTGTCTGGTGAGGTATCATAAACCTTGAAGTCAGTTCCAACACCAAAGTCAGCACGTGCCAGCTGATTTTCCATCGTCATGTGGGCCAACTCCTTGATATTATTTTCTTTAGAAAGGTGACCCAAGTAGATCTTTTTAGTTTTGTTACCTATGGTACGAATCATAGCATCCGCTCCATCTTCATTACACAAGTGACCTTGATCAGAGAGGATACGTTGCTTAGTTGACCAAGGATATGAACCTGCTCTGAGGATTTCAATATCATGATTGGACTCAATCAAATAGCCATCAGCATTCTCAATAATACCTGCCATGCGATCAGAAACATAACCCGTATCCGTCAGCATGACGAAACTTTTTCCATCTTTCATAAAGCGATAGAACTGTGGATCAATAGCATCGTGACTAACTCCAAAAGACTCAATATCAATGTCCCCAATGGTCAGAAGCTTGTCACGAGAAAAAACATGTTTCTGGCTATTATCAATCTTGCCAAGCATATTTTTACTATCCATAATTTGCCAGGTTTTCTCATTGGCGTAGATATCCATGCCATATTTACGAGCTAAAACGCCTACACCATGGATGTGATCCTTGTGTTCATGAGTAACTAAGATAGCATCCAGATCACTCGGATCACGATCAATTTCAGCTAGCAAACTTGTGATTTTCTTACCAGACAAACCAGCGTCCACAAGAATCTTCTTTTCTGGAGTCTCCAAATAAAAGGAATTACCAGTTGACCCTGAAGCCAAAATACTATATTTAAACCCTAAATCTGAGGTCATTTCTACTACATCTCCCATTCATCAACCATCATGGCATCCTTGTCATATGGAAGCACAATTGTAAAAGTTGAACCCTTACCATACTCACTCTTAGCCCAAATAAAGCCCTTATGTTGTTTAATAATTTCTTTTGCAATGGACAAGCCAAGACCAGTTCCACCCTGAGCACGACTTCTAGCCTTATCAACACGGTAAAAACGGTCAAAAATTAACGGCAAATCTTTCTTAGGAATACCCAAACCTTGGTCAGAAATAGAAACAATCAACTGTGAATCAGTTGTCTTCATAGACACTGTAATCTTACCACCATCGGGCGAATACTTGATAGCATTATTAAGAATATTATCCACGACCTGGGTCATCTTATCTGTATCAATCTCCACCCAAATCGAGTTTACCGGATAATCTCGAATAATTTCGTAAGTTTTACCTGTATTGGTTTCTTGGCTCTTAATCTGATCGAAACGATTCAATATATAGGTCATGAAGGCCGTGAAATTAGTCATTTCAACGTCAAGCTGGGTACTCTTATTGTCAATACGAGACAGTGCCAAGAGGTCAGAAATCATTCGCATCATACGATTGGTCTCATCCAAAGAAACTTTGATAAAGTTAGGGGCAATCTCTTCGTCAAGAGCACCATCATCAAGTGCCTCCAGATAAGATTTTACAGAAGTCAAAGGTGTACGCAACTCATGACTAACGTTTGATACAAAGAGTCGGCGTTCCCGCTCTTCTTTTTCCTGCTCAGTGGCATCGTGAAGGACGGCAACCAGACCTGAGATAAAACCAGATTCTTTACGAATAAGGGCAAAGTTAACGCGTAGGGTCACAAACTCATCGTTGGCATCTCGACGAGACAAATGAATCTCAGGAGTCTTAGATAACAATTCATTATAAGTATAGGGATTTTCGCCATCTAATAAATCTAAAATGGACATCTGTGTCGCTGTTTCAAAATCTAGATTCAACAAACGCTGAGCTGTGCTATTAATCATGGTAATTTGACCACTTCGATTAGTCGCAATGACTCCATCACTCATATAAGAGAGGACTGATGATAAGCGGTTTTTTTCCTGGGCTAGATTTTCATGCGTCAAACGAAAAACGTCCGATAAATCATTCAAGCTGTCAGCTAGCTCTAAAAGCTCTGAATCACCCTTTAAGCGTAACTCCTCATTATACTTACCCGCCATTAGGGACTTGACTCTCTTGGTCAACTTTCGAATATTTTTGACTCGTCGATAATCACGATAAGCAAGAAAAATAAAGTAGAAAGCCACAAAAAGGAGCGTAAAGAGTAAGGCTAGTTCAAAGCTTGTGATGTTTAAGCCAATACTAGTCATAATTCTTCATATAATAACCAACACCACGACGCGTCAAAATATATTCAGGACGACTAGGTGTGTCTTCAATTTTTTCACGGAGACGACGAATGGTTACGTCAACCGTACGAACATCACCAAAATAATCATAACCCCAAACAGTTTCAAGCAAATGTTCACGCGTCATCACTTGTCCCATATGAGTTGCCAAATGGAAAAGCAACTCAAATTCACGGTGTGTGAGTTCGACTTCATTTCCACGTTTTTTAGCAACAAATGCATCTGGAACAATAATCAACTCACCAATTGAAATCTCCTGCTTGCCTGAGTTAGAGCTTTCTTCTGCTGCTGTTTCAATAGTCTCTGTACGACGCAAGTGAGCTTTGATACGTGCCAACAATTCACGATTAGAAAATGGTTTCGTCACATAGTCATCTGCCCCAATTTCTAGCCCGATAACCTTATCAAACTCGCTATCCTTAGCTGAGAGCATGATAATTGGTGTATGATTTGTCTTTCGAATTTCCTTAGCAACTTCTAAACCATCTAGTTCAGGCAGCATCAAGTCCAGGATGACCAAGTCTGGTTTTTCAGCTTCAAACTGCTCCAATGCTTCACGACCATCAAAGGCCGTAACCACTTCATAACCCTCTTTAGTCAGATTAAACTTGATGATATCCGAAATTGGTCTTTCATCATCAACAACAAGAATTTTTTTCATATAAACACCTCATCGGTTTTCTTAAGTCATTCAATTTTGTAAAGTAGAAAACTTTACGTATCAAACATATTATACCAAAAAATAGGTTAAGGACCAAGTTTCTACTATAGATATTAAGCTAATATACAAGCTTTCCTTCTTTTTTGAGATACCTTTGCTATGTGTAATCGGTTAAAAAACGAACCTTATGATTGAATTTTCAAACATTTTTGACATTTTCCTACATATAAAATACACTCTTGTTATTGCATATATTAATGTAAAATTTTAGGAGGCTCTTATGGCACTTATCGAATTTAAAAATGTTAATAAATACTACGGAGATTATCATGCACTTCGTGACATCAATCTAGAAATTGAAAAAGGACAAGTTGTGGTTCTCTTGGGACCTTCTGGGTCTGGGAAATCTCCCCTTATCCGTACAATCAACGCCTTGGAATCAATTGATAACGGTACACTTATCGTTAACGGACATAATGTAACAGAAGCTTCTGCCAAAGACTTGGTTGAGCTTCGTAAGGAAGCAGGGATGGTATTCCAGCACTTTAACCTCTACCCTCACAAAACTGTTCTTGAAAATGTCACTTTGGCACCCATCAAGGTTCTTGGAATCAGTAAGGCAGAAGCTGAAAAGACTGCTGAAAAATTCCTTCGCTACGTTAACATGTGGGACAAGAAAG
>NZ_LSIW01000175.1:0-1137 GCF_001556435.1 Streptococcus sp. CCH5-D3 | reverse complement strand
AGGACCTGAGCCCTGGATTTAGGAGATTATGAAAAAGAAAAGTTTTAGGATGGTTGTAGTATACAAAGCTATTCCTAAAGTTTTCTTAAAGTGGAAAAAATTTTTTTCTTTCCCCATTAATTCACTTTCTCAGTTGCCACACCATTTTCATCAATGACATAAGTTTTGCCATCTTTTTCAAGGGTTGCATTGGTTGTGATTGGAGAACCGTAAAGATGTTTCCCTAATGAAGTTGATTTTTCGAAGTGATAGAGCTTACCGTCAATTTCCTTCCAAGTTGGTTGGTAGTCAGAAATTACTCTTGGCTCAAGATAGCATAGGTAGCCTTTATCAGTGCGGTAGAATCCTGTTCGAACGATTCCATTTTCGTCTGAAGCATATGCGTAATTACTGTCATTACGCAATAATTCCGCGTAAGAACCGAAAAGATAGGTCTTACCGTCTATAGATGCTGTTCTATTATAGTAGTAGTGCTTTTCGCTTGGATCTAGGTAATAGGTCTTACCGTCAATTTCTCTCCACCCGGATAATAGTTTTCCTTCTGAATCTGCAAGATATAAACTATTATATGATTTAGCGGAACCATTAACAAGAAGTTGACCATCTTGATTGAAGTAATAGTAATTGTCATCAATTGAAAGTACCTTATCTTTAGCTTGTAGACCGTCTTCTTTAAAGTAAACACGATGACCATCTAGTGTGTACCAGCCGAAAACTTGCGCACCATCATTTCCAAAGTAGAGCTTATATGAGGAACTAAAGGAATGGAATGCATTACGAAGGAGTTCGCCACTGTTCTTATCGAAATAGTAGTACTTCCCATCTATAAGGATACGCTCACCTTTGATTTGTTTCCCAGTGCCATCAAAGTAGAGTTGAATACCATCAATAGTCTGCCATCCAGTAGCTACTTGCCCTTTATCCTTGAGGTAGGTCCAGTCACCATCCTTATCTTGAACAAAGGTATTTCGAAGTGACGATGTCACACGGCCTTGGTCATCAATTTCGTAGGTCATTCCATTGAGAGTTAGACTACTATTGGTCCACATAGCCCCACTATCCTTGTCAAAGTAGTAAGTATCACCATCAATGTCTACTAGGCTACCTTTGACTTGCTTACCATTTTTATCAAAGTAG
>NZ_LSIW01000174.1:0-2777 GCF_001556435.1 Streptococcus sp. CCH5-D3 | reverse complement strand
TTGCTTTATATACTATAACCATCCTAAAACTTTTCTTTTTCATAATCTCCTAAATTCAGGACTCAGGTCCTGGATTTTTTGTTTTTTATGAATCTTGGATTTAGTAAGAACTGGCAACATCTCACTTAATATTCAAAGAAAAGCATACTTTTCTTTTTTGTCTACTCCTTTTCACATCATAAGAAAGCCTTTTCATTTTAATCTTGAAAAGGCTTTCTTATTGTCTTATAATATAAATTAAAAGGGGGTATTTATTATGGAAAAAAATGATAAGGCCAAAAAACACGCATCTAAAAAGTATCTGATTGCATTTTCATGTGCATCTGCTCTTGCTAGTTTTGCACTTATTGCCGGAGCTGCTTTTGCGGATGAAGTAACTGCTAGTGAAACACTCAAGAATGACACGACAGCAAGTGTTACTGCCAATCTTGAAACAACAGCAGATTTAGTTGAAACGAAGGGAATTGAGGCAACTGCTTCTGCTGAAAGTTCAACAGTTGCTCCAGAGTTAGCAAGTTCGGAAAACACTAGAGAAAGGGCTTCAGCAAGCACTAATGAAAGTCAATCACCTACTGAAACAGCCAACGTTGAAGCACACACAGCTTCAACAAGAGACAGTACCACTAGTGAAACAACTGCGACAACTCCTGTTATCAATGAGGACTTAAACGTTACAGGCGGTCAATATTACAGCGACCAAAACGGCAAATGGCATTACAGAGATGCCAATGGTAAGGACCTGACTGGACCACAAACCATCGATGGGGTTCAAGTCTATTTCGATAAAGAAAATGGCATACAAGCTAAAGGCGTTTTTGCTAAAGACCCTAATGATGCTAAAAAACTAAATTTCTATGATAAAGATTCTGGTGCTCTTCTCAAAAATCAATTTATCGTGGCCTACAGCAACGATACAAAACAATATGAACGTTATTATCTAGATGATAAAGGGAATCCCGTGTATGGTGAGTATCGAATTAATCGTCGATCATCCTACTTTGACGATAAATTTGGGACTCAAATCATTGATCGCTTTGCTCCTAATGGGCACTTTTACGATCAGGATGGTGTTTTCGTCAATTTAGGTACCAACCGCTTTGTTGAAATCAAAGGAAAATGGTACTATCTCAATGATAGAGGACAAATTATAAAGGGCAGCCATATCATCAATGGGGCTCAGGTCTATTTCGATGAAAATGGTGTTCAAATAAAAGGGAATTTTGACAAGGATAACCGCTATTATGATGAACACACTGGTAAGCTAGTAACTAACCGATTCGTAACAGTTAAAGACAAAAACTACTTTATTGGCGCAAAAGGTATGCCTGTGAAAGGTGCTACTCGTATTGATGGTAAAGAGTACTACTTCGATAAAAAGACAGGTGCCCAAGTGAAAGGTGACTTCGGAGGTAATGGTAAATACTACGATGCCTCAACTGGTGCACTTGTTACCAACCGTTATGTCAATCTAGATAAATATTGGTACTATGTGGATGCTGAGGGCAAACCATTAAAAGGTTCACAAACCATAAATAATGTTCCTGTCTACTTTGATTCTTATTATGGGCGACAAGTTAAAGGTGATTTTGGAGACGACGGTTACTACTATGATAAAGACTCTGGTGCGAGAATCACACTTGAAAAGAATCGTTTCCATAATATTAATAACCAGTGGTATTATGTCGGTTCAAATGGCAAAATCCTTAAAGGTGACCACGTCATCAATGGTGTTCAGGTACATTTTGATAGGATATTTGGAACACAAGCTAAAGATGGCTTTGTAGATAAAGATGGTATTAATGTTCTCTATGATAGCTTTGTTGTCTTTGGTATCCCAGTTAAGTATTATGACAAGGATACTGGTGCACTTGTTAAGGGGCGTTACTTTACAACTCGAGGTAAGTGGTTCTATGCAGATAAGCAAGGCAATATTCTAAAAGGTGCTCATACCATTGATGGTGTCCCTGTCTACTTTGACGACCACCTCGGAACACAATTCAAAAACGAAGTTAAAAATGGCCACTACTATGATAAGGATACCGGTGAAAAGAAGGAAGTCCCACGGAACCAATTTGTTCGTGCTGATAATGGGCTCTTCTATTATGATAAAGATGGTAAACCACTTTCTGGTTCTCATACCATTAATGGTGTAATCTATTCGTTCTATGAAAATGGACAAGCCCGTCAAGGAACTTTTGGGCCTTCCGGTTCAGGACCTTTCTACGATGAGGTTACTGGAGCAGCAGTCAGAGAAAAAGGATTCCATCAAGTAGGTGGCGATTGGTACTATACTGATGAAAATGGTAATAAACTTCTCGGTCTTCAAGAAATCGATGGGAAACTCTATTATCTCGATAATACAGAGTCTACAAGCTTAATTACTGGTTATCTCGCAAAAGATAAAGTGCTTAGTCCTGAGCAAAAAGAGTCTACTAGATATCCTCGGATATCTAGTAGTACTATCATCGAACCTAAAATCTACAATTACTACTACTTTGACGCTGAAACAGGCGCTGCTGTAACCAATCGATTCGTTAATTGGAAGGGAAACTGGTACTACTTTGGTAAGGATGGTAAGGCTCTTCTCTTTGATCAAGTCATCAATGGTCAACATCTCTACTTTGATTATGAAGGTAAGCAAGTGAAGGGTAATTTCGTTACAGACTACAAGGGAACTCGTTACTACGATGAAAACTCTGGTGAGCTCGTCACCAACCAAACACGTACCATCAATGGTGTGACTTATCATTTTGATGAAAATGGACGTGCAAAGCAAT
>NZ_LSIW01000173.1:0-327 GCF_001556435.1 Streptococcus sp. CCH5-D3 | reverse complement strand
CTGGTACCAATTCGTAAACTTTACCATCAGTTGTTGTGATAGTCTTAGGACGATTGTCTACTACTGTATCGTAGTCTTTATCGACTGGCTGATCTTTTTCATCAACAACTGAAGTCTTGATTGTCTTACCTTCAGTATCTTTATAGTGAACGTGAACGTCACCTTTCACTTCTTTGTAAACGTAAGTGATGATTGAACGTGGTTTTTCAACTTTACCTTTAGTTGGGTCAGATGATTCAAGGTGTCCATCGCCATCAACTTTACCTACTGGATAGTCACCTTTCGGTACGATCTTGTATGTCTTACCGTCTGGAGTCTTGATTGTCT
>NZ_LSIW01000172.1:0-56282 GCF_001556435.1 Streptococcus sp. CCH5-D3 | reverse complement strand
GTGGTTTGGTTGAAGTCACTTGCGATTGTCTTTTCCGTTTCTCATAGAAGTCTGCTATATGACAAGGATTGGTGTAGCCAGCTGAAGCTATGTTATGAATGCACTTAAAGAGAACCTTTATGGCATAGGGATTCCCACGTTTGGTGATATGTTCCTTTGCTAGAAAGTCCCCAGATTCATAGTGGCTGAGGTCAATGCTGATCAAAGCATTGATTTGATTGGCAGAATGAAATTGACGAATGTCACCAAGTTCGCCAATAATACTTGTCGCTGTGGTTTCAGTGATTCCAGGAATAGAGAGAAGAATCTCGTATTCTGGCAAAGGTTGAGCCAAAGTTACCATCTCCTCTAAAACGCCTTGTCTATATTCAGAAAGCCTAAGTAACTCCCCTGCATAGTATTTGATCTCTTCCATCATTGGAGAGGTTTTCTTGACCTCACAATAAGACTGATTAGCTAGTTTTGTAAGCTTATCTACTAAGTAAGTCACACGTTTTTCAGAGATGCGTTTTGCCGTAGACTGACGGATGATAGCTGTTAATTCGGCGTCATCTAACTCCAGTACAAAACTATTACATGGAAAAGTCATGACCAAGTTCCAATATTGTTCCCACAGTTGGTGAAGATAAGATGTTTTACAATTCAGGAAAAGAGACCTGTAGAACCTTGTGCAGACGATTTTTAGCGCAGAAAATATCCCCAGTAAGATTCTGATAGAAATGGCTGAGGTCGCGTAATTCTTGATAAAGCACTTCTTGGACATAGCTTGGTTTACGATTGAGGATGAACTGAGACGTAGCTAGTTTTTCAGCGTCAATCTTATCTGTTTTACGTACTCGTAAGCTATCTAGTTGTTTTTGTGATTCTAAGGGCTTGAGCAGATTATCAGTCAGGCTTACCCATTAGCTAAACAACAACGTTGCTTGATTCATATTAGTCGAAATCTGGCTAGTAGGGTGAAACGATCTGATCGAGCGGTTATTCTGGGGTAATTTAAAATGATTTATCGTGCTGAAAATTTAGAAATGGCAGTACAAGCTTTAGAGGACTTTATCGCCGAATGGAAACCAAAGTATAGGAAAGTCACGGAAAGCCTGGAGAAAACGGATAATCTTTTAACTTTTTTTCAGTTTCCCTATCAAATTTGGCACAGCATTTATTCGACAAACCTCATTGAGTCTCTTAACAAAGAAATCAAACGTCAAACGAAAAAGAAGGTTCTTTTTCCTAACGAGGAGGCTCTGGAACGTTACTTAGTTACTTTGTTTGAAGATTATAATTTCAAGCAAAGTCAACGAATCCATAAAGGGTTTGGACAATGTTCTGACACACTTGAAAGCTTATTTGATTAGCACTCTATAACTCTACTTGAGTGTTTACACAAAATTATTGACAGTATCATAAAGTCGAAATCAACCTCTGATTCCAATTGGCGAAGAAAGTGATCTTCTGGGACCAATTCGTCTATCGTATAGAAGCCATATTGGCAGCGATGATAATCAGGTTTTTCTTTGTGAAACATAGCTAGCACCTCACAACTTTTCTTACCTCTATTATACAACTTTACAAAAAGAAAAGCCCTTAGAAAAGTGTCTTCTAAGGACTTTGTCTTCAATCCGAACCTCCCCTAAGGGAGGCTGCGTTTAGTTTTAGGCTGCTGCTTTGATAGTTTACAGGATTTGATTTTCTATCCTACTTGAGCTACTTAGAAAATCTGAATGGTAGAACCTTTCTCAATTACTACTGCTTGGTCTGCTGCAACATGGAGAGTGCCCGGCAGACTGCCCTCTTTTGAACCATCAAAAGAAATAGTGATATGGCCCAGTCCAGTTAAATTTTTTTCTACTACATTTCCCACGGCAGTAATCGAATATTCCTGATTATCTACCACCAGCTTGCCGCCTTCTAGTATTGAACCTAGCAGATTTTTGTTATCAATCTTAAAACAATACTCTGCTAAGTCTCCCGGAGCTTCTTCTCCAAATAAAATGAGCATATTAGCGTCTTGAATCATATTCTGAGCTTCAGGTCCCACTTGAATTACTTTAGCTTCAAAAATTTTCTTCATCTAATTCCGATCCATCCTTTCTCTAATCTTTCATGTTCCTAATAGATAAGTTTAAGATACTATTTTTTATATGTGTGCACAACCTAACCATGCTCTACTGATAAAGACCAATACTAGCGACCCAAGCTACTAAGACCCGAGGAACACCATTGAGAAAACGTGAATAGAGAACAGAAGGGACACCAACCTCAACAGTTTCAGCTTTCGCCTCAGATAGCCCAAGTGCTACAGGAATGAAATCACAGCCATTTTGAGTGTTGATAGCAAATATAGCTGGCAGAGCCATTTGAGGCGGAATATTTCCTTTTCCGATTTCGACTCCAATTAAGGTTCCGATAATCTGACTGATAACAGCTCCAGGGCCCAACAAAGGAGATAAGAATGGCAAGGAACAGATAAAGCCAATCAAAATGAGTCCCCAAATGTTCCCAGCTAGAGGAACCATTAGTTTTGCCAGCCAATTTCCAACACCAGAACCCTGAATAACCCCAATTAGTAAAGAAACAAAGGCCATGAAAGGAATAATAGTATTGAGCATTGTTTGGATGGCTTCACGAGCAGCCTGGTTGAAAGTCGCAACAACCTTACCAGCCCCCATCCCAATTCTTGCTACAATACTTGTTTCTGCTTTTTGTTCTGTGATTTTTTTACTAGTATCGTAAGTTGGTTTTTCAGTAACCACCGTTGTCGCTTTTTCATCTTCATTAGCAGCGGAAATTTGATCAAGACCAACTGCTGATACATAGATTTCCTCTGTAATATACTGAGCTAGAGGTCCGCTTTTACCTGTAGCGACAATATTGATCGTCGGAATCCCCTTCTTAGGATAGATTCCACAGCGAAGAGTTCCGCCACAATCTACAATTGCCAAAGCAATTTCCTCATCAGGAATAGATGTTTTAAATCCATTAACAGCTTCCATACCTGTCAAATCAGCAATTTTATCCACAATATCTGGCTTTTCTCCGCCGCCAGTGATATAGATAAATTTATGCTTTGCCTCACTAGGAGTAATGACCAAAGGTCCTCCGAAACCGCCATTTCCTTTAACAACTTTTATACTCTTATATGACATAAATTCACTCTTTCTATCAATCAAATGTTTTACTCAAGGTAACCCCTTGCTGTTTCGCAACATAAGCAGTTGTAAAATCTGTTACCCAGCCACCTACAAAGTTCATGACAATCCCAACAAGCATGTAACGAATGGCTAAGTCCATTTGACTCAAGCCTAAAGTTTGAATCCCTGTCGCGATTCCCATCCATACAAACAATTCCCCAGGATTGATATGCGGAAATACACCATTTGAAGTGTGGCAGAACTGCATCTGAGCTGCTACAAAACTAGGTTTATAATATTCTGGTAAAAAACGTCCCATACTGATTGACATCGGGTTCCCCAGCATAAAGGCTGAAATGAAAGGTAAAATCATATACCGGCTAACAGGATTTTTGGCAGAAATCTTAGCCAGGGAATTGACCTTCTCTTCTCCCAAGAAAGCGATAAGGGTATTCATTGCAATCAATAGCATTAGGACAAGCGGTACAATATTTGTCATCCAGCTAATAAAGGTTTCTCCACCTAATTGGAAGAGTTTCATAAAATTCTCTGCAAATTTTGTAATGTGATTCATAAGGAACCCCTTTTCTTATTTTTTTTTAATAACTGTTTAATAGATAATTGTAAGTAATTCGCATAAAAGCCAAATCCCAAAAAAGAATCAGATGAACTTGTCTCTTTCTCAATACCTGCCTCATGCAAAAGATAGACTTTTCTAGCATCTTCTATGGCTGATTGCATCAACTTATTTTCTTTTCTCACAAGAGGATTATACTTGTCAAAATAATGGATGTCTTCTCCAACATAATCGTCCATATTTTGAAAACGCGCTAAGATTGTGACTCCTTGCATTTTGCTAGCTTTAAGAACCCGACCGTTTTCATCAACCGCGAACATGACAATCGTACCGGATTTGATTCTTCCGGACTTCCTGCCAATCGCTACGCGACCCAGTTTTCGGAGCATCGTATAGGTCTTATTGAAGTCTTTGAGTTGCTGCCAGCCGAGGAACATTTGAAATATATAAGCTGCCATTACAAATACGGCGAAAATTATTAGCGAATTCATTAAAATACTCCTTTGCTCTTAGAAAATGATAGAAACTCTGTCTCTGTTTCTACCGATCTCAATGCCTCTTTCAGAGAAGGCTCTCCTGCAATTCTAAAAATATCATCATACAATTCCAGTAATTCACTTTCCATTTTTGTTTCAATTTCTGAGGGAATGGCGACTAGAAAGATAAATTCAATCCATTCATCTCCTTTTTGATAAGGCTCTTCTAGTTTTCCAAACATTAAAATAGTCTTTGCATAACCCTGGTTAATTGTATGGGGGAAGGCAATTCCTCCACCAAAAATGGTTGATTGCTTTTTCTCCCTATCAATTATCCGTTCTATAAAACCTTTATCAATCATCTGAAGTTTCCCTAACTCTGCAACCATATTTAGCAAGTATTGCTGATAGGTTTTTTGGGGGCTTAATCGAAGAAAGCGTAAGCTAACTGTTTCTAGATTTTTTTTGATGAAAAGCATTGGCTTTCTGCCATTCTTCCTGCAGCCATTGATCATCAAAAAGATGATTAACTTGAATGACTGGAGATTTAGAATCTTTATATTTTAGAGGAACTGTCGTAAAAATCGCGAAATAGTCCTGATTCAATTCCACATTAAAATCCTCTTCAGAATACTGAGTAATGTCTACATCATTTCCAAGGACTCGTCTGAGTTGCTGAATAATCATCGCAGCGGTTCCTCTTCCTGTTGTGCAAACTACAGCTATCTGCTTGCGAGAACCCTTAACAGCAGAATTTTGCTTTCTTAAAATCATTTCAAAATACAAAGCCAGATATCCGATTTCAGATAATTCCAATTCTGAACCCAAAATTGCAGATAGTTCTTCTCCAGCAATTTTCGCCATTTCAAAAGCAAAAGGATATTGAGTTTGAACCTCGCCATGAAATATATCATTAGCTTGCACATGGAAAATCAGTCGATTGATTAAAGCGCCTAGATGAGACTTTATTTCTTCAAATAATTCTTCATCATCAAAGTGAACCAACATTGTTTCTTTGACTTTCTTGACAATCCCTTGAAAAATGTTTGCAACCTGTTCAGATTGATAAGACGGCTTGCTTAAAGTGTCAATAAAACGGACATTAAACGGAAAACACAAAAAGTCTATTTCAAACTGACTGAGGGAAATCTTATAAGTCATCTCAATATGATAGATTAATTTCTCAGCCAAAGGTGTCTCTGTTAAATCATTCTTATAATAAGGAATAGGACAATTCAACACCTTAGATGTATGAATACGTTCCACCATAATTGAAATGGTCTTTCGAAGGAGTTCCTGTGTTTCTTTAGGGATTTTATAGTCCTGGACTAGCGTCTCCAGAAAAGAAGAGGTTGCCTCAGTGAGTGTCCTTTCTTCAAAGTAAGGAGCCACTTGGTGAATATAGAGCAAGCGCAAATTCAGCTCGCTCCCCAAGACCTCCAGCCCACGGTTGGGCTTTCCTGAAATAGTAATAGAGTAACTCTCTGCCAAAGATTTTACTTGTTTTAAATCCTTATTAAGGGTACTTCTACTAACACCTACTTCCTCAGCCAAGTCGTCAATAAGAAGAGGGGAGGTTGACTCAATTAAACGTTTTAGCAAATAGGCAATTCTTTTACTGGAAGAATTGAAGTCACTCTCCTGTTTTAAACTACCAGATAAAATCCTTTCCAACTCTGTATAGTCATACACTTCCAACATTAACAGATCATCTTGTGAGATAATCTGGATATTAGGAGCCAAAACATCATTTAATTGTTGGATACTCTTTTGCAAGGTTTGCAAACTAATATCCAGTTCTGAGCGCATATCTACCAAGGAATAAGTTGGCTGCGAAACCATTTTGTCTAAAATATTATACCATCGATTTACTAAGGTCAACTCTCTTCCCCACCTTCATTGTTTTATCCGCGAGTTTTACCTCCGGCAATATTTGTAGTGACACCTGTTATATAGCTAGAACGGTCTGAAATATAGAACGCTACAAGATCAGCTACTTCACGTAGTTTCCCACTCCGTCCCAATGGAGTCGTTGAGGTTGAAGCATAACCAGCTCGAATATCTTCTACCGTCTTTCCACGGGTATAAGCAAGAGCTTCCTCATAAGAAAGAGTTCGAAGTCCCGTAGCTTCCATAATTCCTGGAGCAATTCCAACCACACGTACACCATGCTTACCAAGCTCTTTCGCCCATGAACGAGTGTAACTATAGACTGCTGCTTTTGTTGCAGCATAGGCACTTTGTCCTTCAGAACCTTCCAAGCCTGCTTCTGAAGCCATGTTCACAATTACACCTTTTCCATTTTTCACTAAAATACGTCCTACTGCCTGACTAACCAAATACAAACCTTTTTGATTAATCATTGTTATTTTTTCGAACGTCTCATCGTCCAACTCGTAAGGACCTTTAGGATTTTCTGCATCGATTAATAATCTAGGTACATTAATCCCCGCATTATTGACTACCGCATCAATATTGCCAAATCTTTCAACTATTTTAGCGACTCCTGCTTCTACTTCAGAGCGAGAAGTTACATCAACTTTTACAAATAATAGATTCGGGTGACGCAAATCGTTGTCGCTAAGATCAAAATTCGCTACATTGACTCCTAATTCCAACAATTCTTCGACTATTGCCTTACCAATCCCAGATGACGCACCCGTCACAAGAACTGTTTTGCCTTTAATGTCTAACCAATCATTCATTTTGATACCTCTCAAATTTTATTTACAAGGCAATTATACAGCGCTTTCATAAAAGAATTAAGACACTCTTTTTTACACTGTTCAAAAAATTAATAAACTAATTAAGAGGCTTGTACTAAAAAATCCACTAGAAATGAACTTGTGGATCTTTTTATATTCTAAATGAACTCAAAGCATATGAGAATCAAAGACGTGCATTCAACTCAGCACCAAGCTCTTCAAAGCCTGGTTTACCAAGCAAGGCAAACATATTCTTCTTGTATGCTTCCACACCTGGTTGGTCAAATGGATTGATACCATTCAGGTAGCCAGAAAGAGCAATAGCTAACTCAAAGAAGTAAATAGTATAGCCCAAAGTGAACTCATCTTGCTCAGGCAGGGTCACAAACATATTTGGCACTCCGCCGTCTGTATGAGCTAACAGCACTCCATCTGTTGCTTTCTTATTGACAAAGTCAACATCTTTTCCTTGCAGATAGCCAAGGCCATCCAAGTCTTCTGCTAATTCAGGAATCAACACATTTTTGCGAGGCTTATCTACACGAATAACTGTTTCAAAGAGGATACGAGTTCCTTCTTGAATAAATTGCCCCAAAGAGTGCAGGTCTGTTGAGAAGTTCGCTGAAGTTGGGTAAATACCTTTTTGGTCTTTACCTTCTGACTCACCAGCCAATTGCTTCCACCATTCTGAGAAGTATTGCAATGATGGTTCGTAGTTAGCTAGAACTTCTGTCAGATAACCTTTACGGTACAAGATATTGCGTACAACTGCATATTGATATGCTTCATTTTCAGCCAACTTATCAGAAGCATAAGCCTTGCGAGCAGCATTTGCTCCTTCCATCAACTTGCTGATATCAGCCCCTGCAGCTGCGATTGGCAAGAGTCCCACTGCTGTCAATACTGTAAAACGACCACCAACACTATCAGGCACTACAAAAGTATCCCAGCCATTAGCATCTGCTTCAACCTTAACTGCACCTTTAGCGCGGTCTGTAGTTGCATAAATCCGTTTATTTGCTTCTTCCTGACCATACTTCTTAACCAAGAGTTCTTTGAAGACACGGAAAGCAATAGCAGGCTCTGTAGTTGTTCCTGACTTAGAAATAACGTTGACAGAGAAATCTTTGTCTGATACATAGTCTACCAAATCAGCCAAATAGCTTGATGAGATAGAGTTTCCAGCATAGAGGATTTGAGGTGCCTTACGTTCTTCCTTGCTTTGTAGATTTACAAAAGAATTATTCAAGAAATCAATCGCTGCACGTGCCCCTAAATAAGATCCTCCAATACCGATGACGATTAACACTTCACTATCAGATTGGATTTTAGCAGCCGCCTTTTGAATACGAGCAAATTCATCTTTATCATATTCTTCAGGCAGATTCAACCAGCCTGTCATTTCTGCTCCGGGACCTGTTCCGTTTCGTAGAGCATTATCTGCTGCTGTAACTTGTGCTTGCATGTATTCCACTTCATGTGGTGCAACAAATTTGTCTAATACTTTTGAATAATCAAATGTAATATGAGCCATTAGTTTCTCCTTTAAAAAAATCAATTCTACCCTTTATTCTACTCTTTTATTTATCTTTTGACAATACTTTTTACCCTTATTAGGTCAAGATAGGCTACAGTTACTATCTAAATGCAAGGTCTGCTTCAAGGCCATAGTGATCACTTACTAGAGGTTGATTGTTTCCATCAAAAATGACACTAAGGCGATTTACTGTCCACTCTTGGCTTGCAAAGACATAATCGATACGTAAAGGCTCTTCATTGCCCTTCCAGCCATCGATACCAGGTCCAACTGTATAGCTACCAGTTGTTTCTTTAGCTACTTCAAAACTATCTTGAAGATTGAGTGGGCTAGCCAAAATGGCTTGATAACCTTCGCGACCTGCTGGGTTGTTAAAGTCACCTGCTAGGATGAGTGGTTTTCCAATAGCTTTGAAACGTTCCTCAATACGTACCCACTCTTCTTGGAAACCTTTGTCCCACCATGAAAGGTGAACACTAGCAACAGCCACTTCTCGGCCATCTACAGTGGTTTCAGCAACTGCTACACGGCGTGTATGGTAGTCAGTTGGATCATCAACATCTGAAACCAAGATTTCGCTAGCTGTCAATGGTTGACGTGACAAGACGGCAACCCCTTCATTAAGGTGATCATAACCAATGTGATTATAAGCCCAAGTCCAATGGTATTGAAGACCTTCTTCAGCCAACTTTTCCACAAGAAGACGGACAAAGTGATCTTGGTGGATTGGTGTTGCTGATGGAAGTGCATGATAGTAATCATCCGTGTCTACAACAGAAGTCTCTATTTCTTGGTTAACTTCTTGGAAGCAAATAATATCATACTGAGCTTTAAGAATCTGTTCCTTTAAGGTTTGGAATTTCCCTTCTGCATCTTCTTCCATCCAACTGTGGGTATTTAAAGTTAGAAATTTCATAAGTTTATCCCTCTTCTGACTTGCATCTAGAAATGACATAGGGTCATTTACAAACAAAACAGCCCAAGGGCTGTCTGCTTGTTTATCGTTTAGCAAATTAAAGTTCTACTTTTGCAACTGGAGCGTTAGCAGCCAATTTACCTGTATGTTCTACTTTAACTGATTTGATTGCATCTACATTTGTAAAGACAACAACTGTAGATGTTTCACGACCTGCTTCACGGATAGCATCAAGGTTCGCTTCAACCAAGAGATCACCTGCAGCAACTGTTTGACCTTCAGTAACTTTAACGTCGAATGGTTTACCTTCAAGACTAACAGTGTCAAGTCCGATGTGAACCAAAACTTCAAGACCATTGTCTGTTACCAAACCAAGAGCGTGTTTAGTTGGGAAGATGCTTGTCACTTTACCAGCTACTGGTGAAACGATTTTACCGTTTTCTGGTTCTACAGCGAAACCGTCACCCATCATTTTTTGTGAGAATACTGGGTCTTTAACATCTTCGATGTTGATAACTTGACCATCAGCAACTGAATGTACTTCGTCAGTCACACCTTTGAAGGTAGCTTCTGCTTTTTGAACAGCAGTCATTTGACTTGGAAGTGTTTCAGGAATAACTTCACCTGAATCAAGAACGTCTTGAATATCAGATTTCAATACGTCTGCTTTAGGACCATAGATAGCTTGAACCCCTTGTCCTTTCATGACAAGACCCATAGCTCCTTCAGCTTTCCATTGTTCTTCAGTTCCGACTTTATCAGCATCTTTAACAGTAACACGGAGACGAGTCATACATGCGTCAACGTCGACGATGTTAGCACGTCCACCAAGAAGGTTGATGATGTTGATAACTTGTGAGCTTGCTGAGCTTGTTCCAGCACTTGCTGATCCAGCAGATTCTGATGGAGCATCATCACCTTGCTCATAGTTACCGTTACGTCCTGGTGTAGCGTAGTCAAATTTCTTAATCATGAAGTTCGCGATGAAGAACATGATAACACCAAAGAGTACAGTTACCCAAATGAAGTTAACGATATCCATCGCCAAACCAGCGTTAATAGCAAGTGGTGTACGTGTCAAGAACTCGATAGAACCGAATGAGTGAACACGAAGGTTAACGATATCAGCCATGGCAAAGGCACATCCTTGTACCAAAGCATAAACGATGTAAAGTGGAGTAGCCACGAACATGAACATGTACTCGATTGGCTCTGTTACCCCTGTCAAGAATGTTGCAAGTGCAGTTGCAGTCAACATCCCTTTGTATTGATGTTTTTTATCATCATCGACGTTACGGTAGATGGCTACGACGATACCCATCAAGATACCGAATGAACCGATCATTTGACCAACTTTAAAGCGGGCTGGTGTAACAGATTCAAGAAGGTGTTTGTATTGTTCTGGGTGTGCACCTTTAAGGTTTGCAAGGTCAGTAACCCAAGCAAGCCAGAGTGGGTCTTGACCCAATACTTCAGTACCTTTAGCGGCACCAGTCAATACGTGGTAAGTACCACCCAATTGAGTGTAGTTAATTGGGATAGTCAACATGTGGTGGAGACCAAATGGCAAGAGAAGACGTTCCAAAGTACCGAACAAGAACGGTGCCAAGATTGGAGCAGTTTCTTTTGAGTTGGCAATCCACATACCGAAGCCGTTGATTCCTGATTGGATAACTGGCCATACGATAGCAAGGACGATAGCTGCGATAGCTGAACGAAGAATAACTACGAATGGTACGAAGCGTTTACCATTGAAGAATGACAAAGCTTCTGGCAATTTACGGAAGTTATAGTATTTGTTGAAGGCAGTAGCTCCGATGAAACCAGAGATGATACCTACGAACACACCCATGTTGAGGGCTGGAGCTTCCAAAACACTGATGAAGTAATCAGATACCTTGATTGATTGACCAAAAATGGTGTGGACTGTAGCAGCCTTATCAGCAAGAATATCTGAAGTAACACCAAAGATTGAACCAGTCAAACGGTTAATCAAGATAAAGGCAAGACCTGCCGCAAAGGCACCGCCTGCACGTTCCTTAGCCCAGCTACCACCAATGGCAAGGGCGAACAAGATGTGAAGGTTACCGATAACCCCCCAACCAATCTGCTCAAGAAATCCACCAGTAATAACGAGCGGTGCCATGTTTGGATTAATCATGGCAACTGTTTTACCGAGTGAGATCATGAGACCTGCTGCTGGCATAACCGCGATAACAACCATGAGGGCTTTACCGAATTTTTGCCAGAACTCAAAGCCAAATTTTTCTTTTAGCTTATTCATTTCATTTCCTCCTACGTTTGATGCAAACGCTTGCATAACTTATGTAATTATTATAGCATCTTTTTAGGATTTGTAAAGCGTTTTCGTAAACTTTTTTTGAATTTTTTTACAAATTTAAAAAAAACCAGAAAAACAGGGGTTACTTGATTATTTTCAAGCCATCAGAACCATCAAAATTGGGATAACAACCATGGTTGCAAGGGTGGTCTCAGTAACCATAACAGCAGCGTAATCACTATCAGCTCCATAGAGTTTAGCAACAACAGGAGCATTGGTCATGACAGGCATGGCAGACTGGATGATAAAAACTTGTTTCATCAAAGTTGGGAGAGGTGCCCAGTAAACAATGGCAGCCATCAAGAGAGGAGCAACTACAAAGCGCCCTAAAAGAATCAATAGTTGATCTTTTTTTAGAATGAGTTGTTTCACACCTGCATTGGATACCGACAAACCGATGAAAATCATAGATAAAGGAGTTGTCAAGCTACCTAAATACTGCAAGTCACTGGCCAGAAAGACCGGTAATTTAATATGAAGAATAACGATAACAAGCCCCAGCATAAAGCCCATTAGAGGGGGGTGAGAAGATCTTTTTCAGACTTGTTTTTAAATCAAATTCTGCCTCTCCCTCCCCATCTCGCTGAATAAGGTAAGTTCCCAAGGTCCAGAAAAATGTCGTATTACACATATAATAGATAAGAACGTAGGGAATGCTAGCATCGCCGAAAAGGGCTTGATTAATAGGGAGCCCCACAAAAATAGTATTCGAATTAAAAAACATGGAAATAAAGAGGCCACGACGCTCCTTTTTCACTGCAAAAATGCTAGCCACCGCTGTCGCAATCCCAAGTAAAATCACCATGGAAAGTGCAGGAAAACGCAAATCTGGCAACATTTTAAGTAAATCTGCTGCTGTAAAGCGTTGTGTGATGGTGTAGAGCATGTAACAAGGCAGGGCAATTTGAGTAACTAACTTTGCAATCAGACCACGTGACTTGTCATCAAACCAGCCTTTTTCACCCATAACGAATCCCACTAAAATCATACCCAAGATGACTAGAATGCCCGATATACTCGTTAAAAAGATTTCCATGTTTTCTCCTTTTTGTTACTGATGCGATTTATGGTGGACAATAGAAAAATTTGACTGATTTTTTCAGACTCCAAAGCCACCAATATTTTTTAACCGAGTCTCAAAAACCACTTTAGTATATCACAAAAAGAGCTTGATTTCTCAAGCCCTTTTCTTCTATTATTTATTCTGCTTTTAAGAGAGGTTCAAAGATGGATACCAGACCAAAGAAGGCGATGAAGATAAGGGTGATAGTTGCACTGGCTGGTGTTTCCCAATAATAGGAAATAAAGATACCAGAGAGCATACCAATCAAACCAATACCAATAGCCCAGAAAATGACAGACTTGAAGGTTTGACCTATTTTCATACCTATCGCTGCCGGAAGAATCATGATGGTAGAAACCAAAAGTGATCCTGCTGCTGGAATCATTAGGGCAATCGCTATCCCAGTCACAATATTGAAGAGGAGGGACATAAGACGAACTGGCAAGCCATCCACATGAGCGGTATCCTCGTCAAAGGTCAAAAGATACATAGGACGAATAAAGAGTAGAGTCAAGACCAGTACAATAGCCGCAATGACAAAGAGGGCACGCACCTGCTCTGAGCTAATCGTGATAATAGAACCGAAAAGATAGCTATCTAGACTCATGCTACTGCTACCTGCCTTGTTACTAAGAATAAGAGCCACTGCCAATCCCATTGACATGAGGATAGCCGTTGAAATCTCCATATAATGCTTGTAACTGACCCTGAGATATTCCAAAACCAAAGCGGCAATAACCACAACCACAAGGGTCATCCAAGTGGTTGATTGTCCCAAGAAAATCCCAACAGCCACCCCAGCTAGGGACACGTGACTCAAGGTATCGCTCATCAGACTCTGACGACGAAGAATTAAGAAAAGCCCCAAAATTGGCGAAAAGATACTGATAGCAATCACGGCGAGAATAGCACGTTGCATAAAATCATAGGCTAATAATTCACTAATCATGTTTGTGCTCCTCTCCATCCTTTTCATGGACATTGAAACAACGCCAAGGCAATTTCTGGTTACGAACTAGATGAATATTACGGTCTGTGTACTCCTTGACTTCCTCTGGATCGTGGGTAATCATCAAGACAGACTTGCCATGCTTGTGAGCCGAGTGGTGCATGAGTTCATAGAAAGTATTGGCTGTTCCTGCATCCATACCCGTCGTTGGCTCATCCAAGACAAAGATATCTGGATCCGAGGCAAAAATACGAGCAATAACGGCACGTTGCTTTTGCCCACCTGAGAGATGACCAATTTGCTTGTGACGATTTTCCCACATTCCTACAGACTCAAGGGCACGTTGAACATGCTCCAAGTCGTGCTTAGTCAAACGACGGAACCAGCCCTGGCGAGGATAACGGCCAGACTTAACAAACTCGTAGACCGTGCTTGGAAAACCTGCATTAAAGCTGGCAATCTGCTGTGGAAGATAGGCCATGCGAAGCTTTTTACCATCTTTATTGGTTTCAGAGATGGTTACAGTTCCCTTCTTAGGCTTGAGAATTCCTAGGGTAGCCTTAATAAGCGTTGACTTGGCAGCTCCATTTTCCCCAGTTAGGGTCACAAACTCCCCAGAATCCAAATGATAGTGAATATTGTCCAGAACAGGCTCCGAATCATACTGGAAGCTCAGTCCTTCAACTGTAATATAGCGCATCTTAATCCTCGATTTTTTCTGCTAATTTTGTCAAGAAACGTCCAATCACCTGACGCTCTTGATTATCGAACTGATCCAATACAGACCGATAGACCCCCAAGGTCTCTTGGTGGTGTTCCTCATGCTCTTGGGCTATGGGTTGAGCTTCTTGTGTCAAGACAAAGTAGGTCACGCGCCCATCATCCTTATCTTTCTTAGCCTCCAACATGCCCTCTTTGACCAAGGTTTTAACTGCCTTGGTAACAGCAGCCTGGCTAACATTGAGGGTCTTAGCCAACTCAGAATTGGTCTTTCGTCCCTCAGACAAAAGCATGAGAATATGCTCCTGAGTATTGGTCAACTTAACCTGACTACGGCACTGACCAATGAGGAGCTCATGCTGATTTTCAGCCTTGAGCAAAATCTGATTAATCAATTGATTTACTTGTTCTTCTAGTTCTAGCATTGCTTTCTCCATTTACTTAACCAGTTAATTATATCGAAAATACCAAGGTTTTGCAAGGGAGGACCAAGAAAAAGATTGGTGATGGGCTATCATCACTATCAAGGAAGAATAAGGGTAAAATAAAAACCTAACCAAGCTGGTTAAGTTTTTATCATATATAGATTTATCGTAAAGTTGCAAAGATTTCTTCGACCTGAGCCACAGACTCGGCACGTGAGACTTCTCCACGAACCTTGGCTGCTCCGGCTGTTCCACGAAGATAGTGTGGTGCAAGACCGCGGAATTCACGAACAGCAATCTTTTCACCTTTAAGGTCTACCAAACGTTTGAGGTGGTCTTCAGCGATGTCCAATTTCTTATCAAATGGAAGCTCTGGCAACTCCTCTCCCGTTTCAAAGAAGTGGTTGATTTGCGTGAAGATGTAAGGATTGTTCATAGCTGCACGACCCACCATAACGGCGTCTACACCAAGTTCTTCAATCATGAGTTTGGCATCTTGAACGCTACGAACATCACCATTTCCGATAAATGGAATCTTAGTGATAGCCTTAGCAACACGGGCCAAAGTCTCGTGATCACAGTGACCTGTGTACATCTGCTCACGAGTACGACCGTGCATAGCAAGGGCAGAAACACCTGCAGACTCAGCCGCAAGAGCATTTTCCACAGCCAAATCACTGTCTGACCAACCTGTACGCATCTTAACAGTCAAAGGAATATCAAGTACTGATGTTACTTCCTTGACGATGTGGTAAATCTTGTCTGGATCCTTGAGCCACTTGGCACCCGCTTCATTTTTGACGACCTTATTGACTGGACAACCCATGTTGATATCAACGATATCAGCCTTGGTATTAGTCTGGATAAAGTCCGCTGCACGCTTCAAGCCCTCAGCATCACCACCGAAAAGCTGGATAGACATTGGATGCTCATTCTCATCGATATGAAGCATGTGAAGGGTCTTCTCATTATTATATAGGAGCCCTTTTTCAGAGATCATCTCCATAACCACGAGACCTGCACCAAATTCCTTGGCAATAGTACGGAAAGCCGAGTTAGTCACACCTGCCATAGGAGCTAGTACTGTACGATGAGGAATCTCCACGTTTCCAATCATGAAGGACGAATTAAGTTTAGTCATTGATGAGTTCCTCCAAGTCAGCTTCTGAAAATTCATACTTTGTTTGGCAGAATTGACAGACGATTTCAGCCCCATGGTCCTCGTCTTTCATGGCTTGAAGTTCATCCTTACCAAGCGTCAAGAGGGCATTTTCAAAACGTTCACGTGAGCAATCACACTCAAAACTAAGCTCCTCTTCAGACAAACGTTTGAAAGGTTCATCCCCATAAATGGCATTCAAGAGGGCTTCGATATGGTCATCAGACTCCAAAAGCGTTGAAATGGCTGGCATCTCTTGGATGCGTTTTTCGTAACGAGCGATTTCTTCCTCGCTAGCTCCTGGCAAGACCTGAAGCATGAAACCACCAGCAACCTTGACCTTGTCCTCTTCGTCAAGAAGTACATTAAGACCAACAGCAGATGGCGTTTGCTCAGATTCTGTCAAATAGTAGGCAAAGTCTTCACCAATTTCACCAGAAATAAGTGGTGTTGATGATGTGTAAGGATTACCAGTTCCATAATCGATGATTGAGACAAACTGTCCTTGTCCCATGAAAGGACCCACCAAAACTTCACCAGTAGCTGTTTTCTTGATGTCCACACCTGGATTTTGGATGTAGCCCTTAACATGTCCTTTGGTATCAGCTACAGAGATGATATGCCCAAAAGAGCTATTTCCGATAACCTTAACCGTAATTTTGCTCTCACCCTTTTGGTTAGCAGCCAAGATTTGGTTGGCAATAAGGGTACGTCCCAAAGCAACTGTTGATGATGACAATGTATTGTGTTTTTCTTGTGCGGTTCTAACAGTTTCTGTGCTATCAAGAACATAAGCACGGAAAGAACCTGATTCTGAAATTGTTTTAATTAATTTATCCATAGTGATTCTATTATAACACAAAAAAGAGGGTGGAAAAATCGTAAACGCTCGGCGTTTCTCTTCCACACTCTCTACCAAATTACCATGAAAATTCGGACAGTTTTTCCCTCAAACTTGCTATTTTTCTATCGTCAAAATGGTGTTTCTGCCTTATTACAGGTGGCAAATTCTCCAAATACTCCATATAGACACTGACAAGGAGGTTATAGTCATTAGTCGTCAAACGCTTGAGTTGACTATGAATGAAGGTAGTTGCCTGATCGTACTGTTCATGGATTAACAAGTCGTCAATGTAGTCATTGCCATCAATCGTGTGACCTTGCTCGTCCTCCACCTGACCTAAATCAATATCCAGAGTCTCAAATTTAAAAGCCTTACTGACCACATTAGCTGTTCCTCGAATTTGATTGAGTAGCCAGTCACTGTTATACACTCCCATATTAGTCCCCTCCATTACTTGCTATTCAAATCTATTATATCTTTTTAAATAAAAGTTGTAAACGCTTTCTACACTTTGCAATTACTCTGTTCCTAACAGTTATCTAGAGCTCATTTCTCGATTTTTCATGCAAAACAAAAAGGACCATCTGGTCCCTTTAGATTATCAGAGTTTTTACCCAACTGATCCTTCCATTTCATAACTAATCAAGCGGTTAAGCTCAACGGCATATTCCATTGGAAGTTCTTTGGTGAATGGTTCCACAAATCCCATAACAATCATCTCTGTTGCTTCTTGTTCTGAGAGTCCACGGCTCATGAGGTAGTAGAGTTGCTCTTCAGAAATCTTAGAAACTTTAGCTTCGTGTTCAAGGGCAACTTGTGAGTTGTGGATTTCGTTGAATGGGATAGTGTCTGATTTAGACAAGTCATCCATCAAGATGGTATCACATTCGATGTGAGATACCGATTTCTTAGAATCCTTGTTGAAAGTGACTTGTCCACGGTAGTCAACCTTACCACCGTTACGAGCGATTGATTTAGAAACAATAGATGATGATGTATGCGGTGCATTGTGAATCATCTTAGCCCCTGTATCTTGGTGTTGACCTGCATTGGCGAAGGCAATTGAAAGCATGGTACCACGCGCACCTTCTCCATCAAGGTAAACAGATGGGTACTTCATAGTGACTTCGGCCCCAAGGTTACCATCAATCCACTCAACAGTCGCATTTTTCTTAGCGGTAGCACGTTTAGTTACCAAGTTGTAGACGCTATCTGACCAGTTTTGGATAGTTGAGTAGCGCATGTAGGCACCATCAAGTGCAAAGATTTCAACAATGGCTGCATGAAGGCTAGCCGTTGTGTATGTTGGCGCTGTACATCCTTCAACATAGTGAACGCTGGCACCTTCATCAACGATGATAAGGGTACGTTCAAACTGAGCAGTCGCTTCGTTATTGATACGGAAGTAGGTTTGAAGCGGAATATCCACCTTGACACCTTTAGGTACATAAATAAAGGTACCACCTGACCAGAAGGCAGAGTTAAGGGCCGCAAATTTATTGTCTGTTGGCGGAACCAGTTTTGAGAAGTACTTCTTGAAGAGCTCTGGATGCTCTTTAAGAGCTGAGTCCGTATCTGTAAAGATAATACCCAACTTGTCATACTCTTCTTTCATGTTGTGGTAAACCACTTCTGATTCATACTGAGCTGAGGCTCCAGCAAGATAGGCACGCTCTGCTTCTGGGATACCAATACGTTCAAAAGTTTCCTTGATTTTCTCAGGAACGTCTTCCCAGTCACGAGCAGGTTTGTCTGATGCTTTTTGGAAATATGTCAAGTCATCAAAGTTAATACCAGAAAGGTCTGGTCCCCACTCTTGCATGGCCATTTTGTTAAAGGTTTCCAATGATTTCAAGCGGAATTCAAGCATCCACTCAGGCTCCCCTTTTTCAGCAGACATGGCACGGACCACATCCTCGCTGATTCCTTTTCCTGTTGAAAAGACTGGTGTCACATCGTCATGGAAACCGTATTTATATTCCCCCAAATCAATGGGTTTTGGTTCTACTTTTTCATTTGTTTCAGTCATAGTATTTTCCTTTATTAAAGGTTTGATTCGTTTTCCTTTTTGCTTGGTCAAGGAGACTAACTGCTCCTTGACTTCCTAAAGCTCGCTTCTCTCTATGGCTTTTTTGAGGGCATTCCAAGAGAGTGTTGCACATTTGATACGTTGTGGAAATTTAGAAACCCCCGCCAAGAGCTTGGCTTCGCCTAGCTTATCTTTATCTTTATGATCTCCTTGAATCATAAGAGAGAAAATCTCCGCTAGCTCCAAAGCCTCTGCCTTGGTTTTTCCAATAACTGCATCCGTCATCATACTTGATGAAGCTGTAGAAATGGTACAACCATCACCAGCAAAGGCAATGTCTTCAATCACGTCACCATCAAATTTGACTGACAGATTGATAACATCTCCACAAGTCGGATTATTTAGTTGAAGTTGCTCCACATCAGGTAGGACACCATGATGGTGAGGGCTCTTAGAGTGATCGGCCACAACAGCCATATATAAACTATCTAGTCTAGAGAGTGCCATTGAAAAACTCCTTCGTCGCAAGAATTGCCTCTACAAGCTTGTCGCAATCCTCTTTGGTATTGTAAATATAGAAGCTTGCTCGGGCAGCTGATGAGATTCCTAAATGATTAATTAAAGGCTGAGCACAGTGGTGACCCGCACGCACTGCCACTCCTTCATAATCAAGAGCTGTCGCCACATCATGAGGGTGAAGCCCATCAATATTAAAGGCAATAACACCTGCATGCTGAGTAGGATCTTCTGGACCGTAGACTGTCAGACCATCAATCGCCTGAAGCTTAGGCAAAACATAGTCTACCAATTCTTGCTCGTAAGCATGAATATTTTCCATACCTAAAGCAGAGAGGTAGTCCACAGCAGCACCAAGAGCAATAGCCCCCGCAATGTTAGGTGTACCAGCCTCAAATTTCCAAGGCAATTCCTTCCAAGTGGCTTCCTGTTCGTAAACAAAATCAATCATCTCACCACCGAATTCAATAGGATTCATCTGGTTAAGAATCTCTTCCTTGCCATAAAGAACCCCAATCCCTGTTGGACCTAACATCTTATGTCCAGAAAGGGTAAAGAAATCACAATCCAAATCCTGAACATCAATGGCCATGTGGGGCGCCGATTGGGCACCATCCACCACCATATAGGCACCAACTTGGTGGGCGAGCTTGGCAATTTCTTTGACAGGATTGATGCAGCCTAAAACGTTAGAGACCTGAGCTAGACTGACAAATTTTGTCTTTTCAGTAATCTTGTTGGCCAAATCTTCCATATCCAATTGGCCATCTTTCAAGTAGGCATAAACAAGTTTAGCCCCCGTCTTCTTACAAGCTTCCTGCCAAGGAATGATATTCGAGTGGTGTTCCATAATTGAAATAACCACCTCATCTCCTGGCTCAAGAACCTGCTCTGCAAAACGACCAACCCAGTTAAGACCAGTTGTCGTTCCACGTGTAAAGAGGACCTCTTTGGTTGATTTAGCATTGATAAACTGACGAAGCTTTTCACGACTAGCTTCGTAAGCAGCTGTTGCACGCTCAGCCAAAGTGTGCACACCACGGTGAACATTGGCATTGTCCTCATGATAGTAGGCCATGAGAGTATCCAAAACTACTTGAGGCTTCTGAGTCGTTGCTGCATTATCCAAGTATACCAAAGGTTCATCATTAACTACCTGATCTAAAATGGCAAAATCTTGTCGAATCTTATAGGCATCTAAAGCTGACATCTTATCTCCCTATCTAGATATATCATAGGTTAGACTATCTGTGTCGATAGTTCCTAACGTTTGTTTAGTTTTGTATCAGTTACAGAAATCATTTCATCGCGCACTTCTTTAACTGGGATTTCAGTAATAACTGCTCCTAAGAAACCGCGAATAACCAAACGTTCTGCAGTGTCTTGATCAAGTCCACGACTCATAAGGTAATACATATCCTCTGGATCTACCTGACCGATTGAAGCAGCATGTCCTGCTGTAACTTCGTTTTCGTCAATCAAGAGGATTGGGTTGGCGTCTGAACGTGCCTTGTCAGAAAGCATAAGCACACGGCTTTCTTGTTGTGCATCAGCACCCTTAGCACCTTTGACAATGTGACCAATACCATTGAAAGTCAAAGTACCACGTTCCAAAATAACACCATGTTGGAGGATATGTCCCACAGAGTTGTTACCATAGTTCGTCACACGAGTATCAATCCCTTGAACCTGACGACCTGATGAAAGACCAATAACTTTAAGGTTGGCATGACTTCCATTGCCAATCAAGTCACTATCAAAGTCAGCAATAACATTGCCCTCGTTCATGATCCCGAGAGCCCAGTCAATGCTGGCATCACGACCGATACGACCTCGACGACTAATATAAGTTGTGACGTTTTCACCCAAACGGTCAATAGCCGCAAACTTGACTTGTGCACCGTCTTGAGCAATGACTTCAACTGAAATATTGGCACTAGCTTTTTCAGTCGCTTCACCTAGCGTTTCAAAGCGCTCAAGGTAAGTCAATTTACTGTTTTTACCAGCCACGATCAAAACGTGTTTGTTAAATGGAACATTTGAAGTTCCATCTTGGTAAAAATAGCTTTCAACTGGCAAGTCAACTTCAACATTATCTGGTACATAAAGGACTGCTGCACTATTGAAATAGGCATAGTTATAAGCTGCCAATTTGTCCTCGTCATAGGCTACAGCCTTACCAAAGAAGGCTTCAACGACTTCTGGGATTTCCTCAAGAGCAGTCGTAAGGTCTGTGAAGACCACACCTTGACTAATCAAGTCAGCTGGCAATTGTTCAAGTACAGTATTTGTTCCTACTTGGACCAATTTAGGGTTGTTTCCAAGCGCTGTAAAATCAGGCACATTTGCTGATGGTTCATTTTCAGTAATCGTTCCATCACCGAGATTCCAACGGTGGAATTTAACACGCTCAATTTTTGGAAGAGCCAAACTTTCAAGCTTATCAAAGGCTGCTTGACGAAGGTCTTGCAACCAAAGTGGCTCTGCCTTTGCTTGTGAAAAAGCGATAATAGATTCTTTTGACATAGGTTACTCCTTTTCTAGTTATTTCGAGTAACAGACTTACGCTTCTTCGTGGTACTCGTAACCGAGCTCTTCAGCGATTTTCGCATAACCTTCTTGCTCAAGACGAGCAGCCAATTCAGGACCGCCTGAAAGAACCACTTTACCTTCCATCATTACGTGTACGACATCTGGAGTGATGTAGTTCAAGAGACGTTGGTAGTGAGTGATAATCATAGCACCGAAGCCTTCGCCACGCATAGCGTTAACCCCTTTTGAAACCACTTTAAGGGCATCAATATCAAGACCTGAGTCAATCTCATCGAGAAGAGCAAACTTAGGTTCCAACATGAGCAATTGAAGGATTTCGTTACGTTTTTTCTCACCACCTGAGAAACCTTCATTAAGGTAACGCTCAGCCATTTCTTCACGCATACCAAGCAATTCCATCTTTTCATCCAACTTAGTGATGAAATCAAGAACAGAAATCTTTTCGTCATCTTCTTTTCCAGCGTTCATAGCCGCACGGATGAACTCAGCATTTGTGATTCCTGGGATTTCAGCTGGGTATTGCATAGCAAGGAAAAGACCTAGGCGTGCACGTTCGTCAACTTCCAAATCAAGGATGCTTTCGCCATCAAAAAGGATGTCCCCTTCTGTGATTTCATAGTTTGGGTTACCCATGATAGCAGCTGAAAGGGTAGATTTACCAGTTCCGTTAGGCCCCATGATAGCAGCAATTTCACCAGTTTTAAGAGTCAAATTAAGACCCTTCAAGATTTCTTTATCTTCAACAGAAACATGAAGATTTTTGATTTCAAGTACAGACATTGTATACTCCTTTTTTCATATATACAGCGAGCACTTGCTCGCTAATTTGCATTATTTTTTTGAAAATAGTCTTACTATTTTCTGGAAAATAAAAAGAGAACTTCCATTTTCCTTAATTAGAATCATTATAACAAAAAAGCCATTACTTGGCTTTTCAAATGTTTAATTTTTTCGCCCTTGCTTCCATTTTAACATGGTTGCTTGACGATAATCGCTATTCCCGATAAATTTTAGGAAATTGAAGAGAGGTGTTCGACCAACGCCCCAAATCTCAAGCCCTTCAATCAGAATTTCCATTCCCAAAATCAAACTCAAGAGTAAGAGAATACCACCGAGACGACTGGAAACGTTTAACAAGAGGGCAATCAATGAAAAGAGGATAGCGATGGCATAAACCACCAGAACCGCTCCTCGATGAGTGAAGCCCATGGCTAGGAGACGATGATGCAAGTGCATCTTGTCAGCCTCCATGGCTGGTCGCCCTGACAATTTACGTCGGACAATGGCTACCACTGTGTCGACAATAGGCACTCCAAGGATAATAACAGGTGACAAAATAGCTACTGCGGTTGCATTTTTCAATCCTTGCAATGACAAGACACCAATCATAAAGCCAATAAAAAGCGCCCCCGTATCACCTAGATAGATAATCGCTGGATGATAATTGTAAGGGAAGAAGCCCATAATGGCAGCCACCAAGACAAAGATGGTCATGGTCAAGAAAATATCAGTATCATAGAGGAAGAAATAAGAAATCACCCCCATAGTCATAAGGGAAATGATAGAAACTCCTCCAACCAAGCCATCCAAACCATCAATCAGATTAATGGCATTGGTGATGGCCGCAATCCATAACACCGTTAAAATCAAGGTCAGGACTGGCCCAAAATGAATCATGGGACCACCAAATGGAATCTTAAAGCTATCAAATCGGAAGTCTGTAAAAGCCCAAACGATAACAGCTCCAATAACAATACCAAGCATCTTAGGTAGAGGCTTTAATTCCAAGATATCATCAATGAAGCCCGTCAGAGCTACGACAGATCCCCCCACAACAACCGGCAAGATGTACCTAATGTAAGAAACATGCCAGATATCCTTATGGATAATCATAGGCATAAAGACCAAGGTCGCTAGTACAAAGGCCAACAAAATAGCTAGACCGCCAGCACTAGGCATGGGCTTTTTATTGATACGTCTTGCATTGGGATTGTCAACAGCTCCGACACGTAAGGCCAAAGAGCGTACCAATGGGGTCGTCACAATGGCAATCAAAAAGGTCCCAATCAAAACGAATATATAGTTAATGGTCCAAGGCATGTCTTAGCTCCATTTCGTTGCTTGTAGTACCGGTAAGGCGTCCTCTTCCATCAAGATTGTTGCATGCTCTTGTAGGTAGGCACGTGTTCGGTCTGCTACATTCGCATATTCAAGAAAACGCGCATACATATTGTTCGCGTAATAATCAGGCTCATCAGCCAAGTAAAGAAGGATCGTCATGTAGTAGACATCCCCAAGTTTATAAAGCTCAGAACCTTCAACAGGTATATCCTTCAAACCTTGCGTAAAAGTCACCACTTGATCAAAGTCAGAGAAGGCCAAGACATAGTGGGTATAGTCTTCACGAATATTTTCTTCAGCCACTTCCTTGGTAGGCTCTGTCATAGCCTTATCAACCTCTTCCAAGGTCTTTTCAAGCTCTTCGAGCTTATGGTGTGCTTCGATGTCACCCTTGTCCATAAAGTTACCCTCAAGGGCCTTTAGAAACTCTTCTGGAGAAAGCCCTGAATAGTCATCCATATCTGACAAATCGTTGAAATCAAGGTCTTCCTTAAGATCTGATTTAGTCACAAAGACATCCACACGATCCTTGCGTGGCGTGACACGGAAGCTCAGCATTCCACTATTTTTAAAGTTATCAGGCAAGTCCAACTCATCCATGACAGTATAGAAAAATTCCTCTGTTTTTTCCTGGGGAATCAAGAAATCCTTCAATTCCATACCATGTTCTTCAAGATCTTCCATGGTAATCATGATTTTTAGAGTTGTCTCGCTTATTTGTTTCATTTCCATATGTAAAAAACCTCGCACGAGTAGTTATTTCATTATACTAGAAAAGCCAAGAGATAGCAATTTCTGAGCAAGTTTGAGTCTTATTTTGGAAAGGATTTCTAAAAACTTCTTAATACTAACAAAACCTTGTATTTCCCCATTTATACCTGTCATCTATCCTAGATTGGAGTATAATAAAAGTGAAGATATACATGGAGGTGATGACCATGACTGCCTATAAAAAAGGGTGGCTACGAGCTAGCATTGCTGGAGGAATAACGAGTTTATTGACGCTCTTTCTCTACTTATCGGGGCAACCTTATCAAGTAAACAAATCTACCTTTCTTACAGGGATAATCGTCGCCATCATACTAGCAACTGCACCCATTTACGACGATAACCGTTTATCGCTCAAACAGCAATCTCCTCTCCACTTCTCAATCATGTGTGTTACCATCCTTCCAATTCTCTGTTTGTCCGGATGGTATCCCTTGCATAATATCGTGGACTTCTTGAAAATCCTAGCTAGCTTCTTGACTTGCGGACTGGTCCTATGGTTGCTAGCTTACCTTATCTTTGGAAAACTTCTCCACAAATAATCTCTAAACCAGATAAAAAAGGACTTCAAATGAAGTCCTTTTTCAGTTTACTTAAAAGTAATTATCCGAAAATAAGTTTGACAGCTCCATAAAGAAGCACAATAATACCAAGCACGATACGGTATTTTCCGAAAACTGTGAAATCATGTTTCTTAATGTAATTCATCAAGAAGCGAATCACGAACAAGCTGACAACAAAGGCTGTCACACTAGCTACCAAGAGAATAGCCACTTGTCCACCTGTCAAGGTATTCCCGTCAATGAAATACTTAACCGCCTTAAGTCCACTATAACCAAACATGGTTGGAATACCAAGGAAGAAGGTAAAGTCAGCAGCTACGCTACGACTAGTACCAACGATGATACCCCCAAGAATAGTAGCACCTGAACGGCTTGTCCCTGGAATGATACTCAAGACTTGGAAAAGACCAATATAGAAAGCTGTCTTGTAAGACATACGTGCCAAATCCGTTACCTTAGGTTCTACACGTCGATTGCGGTCCTCAATCCAAATAAAGGCAATCCCGTAGACCACCAACATGATAGCTACTACAAAGAAATTACTGAGATGGGCCTCCATCCAGTCATCTAAAAGTAAACCAAAGAATGCTGAGGGAATACAGGCAATGACCACCTTGAGCCAAAGTTGCCAAGTTAATTGCACTTCACGTGCTGTCTTACCAGGTTGGAAGGGATTCAAACGTTTAAAGTAAATGACCATAACCGCCAGAATAGCACCAAGTTGGATAACGATATTAAACATATCGATGAAATCTTTACTTTGTCTCAAGTTCAAGAATTCATTCACCAAAATCAAGTGACCTGTAGATGAAATCGGTAGCCACTCAGTGATACCTTCGACAATCCCAAGAAAGACTGCTTTTAGTAATTCAATAATAAATTGTGCCGTTTGCATAATTATCTCCGTTTTAAAATGCTAGCCTCATCACAGCAAAAATGATCAAGGCTCCAAATCGTCCTTCCCATTATATCAAATTACAACTTGTATTTGAAGACAATCTTGATATAGAGATTGTTTTTCTAATCCCAGCTTATTGTCATTAGTCCTAATTTCCTGTAAAATAGTAAGGTATGACATTTTTATAGGAGACATTGTTTCAATGAAAAAAATTATTGTAGCCTGCTTTGCAGCGCTCCTCCTCGTTTTTGGCGGAGTATCAAGCGCTCAAGCAGACGAGTATCTCCGTGTCGGTATGGAAGCTGCCTATGCACCTTTCAACTGGACGCAGGACGATGACTCAAACGGAGCCGTTCCAATCGAAGGTACTAAACAGTATGCCAACGGTTATGACGTGCAAATCGCTAAAAAAATCGCTGAAGCCCAAGGCAAGAAACCCTTGGTGGTTAAAACAGCTTGGACAGGTTTGATTCCTGCCCTCACTTCCGGCAAGATTGATATGATTATCGCAGGTATGAGCCCAACAGCTGAACGTCGTCAAGAAATTGACTTTTCAGACAGCTACTACCGAAGCGAACCTGTCATGGTTGTCAGCTCAGATGGTGATTATGCCAACGCTAAGAGCCTCAAAGACTTCAAGGATGCTAAAATCACAGCTCAACAAGGGGTTTATCTCTATAATTTGATTGATCAAATCCCAGGTGTCAGCAAACAAACCGCTATGGGAGACTTCGGTGCTATGCGCCAAGCCCTTGCATCTGGTATCATCGATGGTTATGTTTCAGAGCGTCCTGAAGCAAAAACTGCCGAAGAAGCTAGCTCAAAATATAAGATGATTACGCTTAAAGATGGTGGTTTCCAGGTTTCAGACGATGACGTATCCTTGGCCGTCGGTCTTCGAAAAGGAGACAGCCAACAAATGGAGCAAGTCAATAAGGTCCTTGCTGGAATCAGCCAAGAGGAACGTGTCAAACTGATGGATCACATCATTAACATCCAACCTGCAGATAAGACTGATGAGGCTAAAAAAGGAAACTTCTTTAGTCAGATGAGCACTATCATCGCTAAGAACTGGCCACAATTCCTACGTGGTACAGGAATTACCCTTCTTATCTCAATTATCGGTACAGTTGTAGGTACTTTCATCGGTCTTATGATTGGTGTTTACCGCACAGCTCCTAAGGCTGCTAATAAATTTGTAGCCTTGATCCAAAAACTCTTCGGTTGGGTTCTTAATGTCTATATCGAGGTTTTCCGTGGTACACCAATGATTGTACAATCTATGGTTATCTACTACGGTACTGCCCAAGCCTTTGGTATCAATATTGACCGTACTCTAGCAGCTGTCTTCATCGTTTCTATCAACACCGGAGCCTACATGAGTGAAATCGTTCGTGGCGGTATCTTCGCTGTAGATAAAGGACAATTTGAAGCTGCAACTGCTCTTGGATTTACCCATGGTCAAACCATGCGTAAGATTGTTCTTCCACAGGTTATCCGTAACATCTTGCCAGCTACTGGTAATGAGTTCGTTATCAATATCAAGGATACCTCTGTTTTGAACGTTATCTCTGTTGTGGAACTTTACTTCGCTGGTAACACTGTCGCAAGCCAAACTTATCAATACTTCCAAACATTCTTTGTTATCGCAGCAATCTACTTTGTCCTTACCTTCACAGTGACACGCATCTTGCGTTATGTAGAACGCCGTTTGGATCAAGATACTTACACACAAGGAGGGGTTCACTAATGACTGAGACGATTTTAGAAATTAAAAACCTCAAAAAATCATACGGAAAAAATGAAGTCCTCAAAGATATCTCCCTCAGTGTCAAAAAGGGTGAGGTTATCTCAATTATTGGTTCTTCAGGTTCAGGGAAATCAACCTTCCTTCGCTCTATTAACCTACTAGAATCACCTTCAGGTGGTGAAATCCTCTATCATGGGGACAACGTCCTTGAAAAAGGTTACGACCTCACTACCTATCGTGAAAGACTCGGTATGGTTTTCCAATCCTTCAACCTCTTTGAAAACCTTAATGTCTTGGAAAATGCTATCGTAGCTCAAACAACTGTTCTCAAACGTGACCGTAAAGAAGCTGAAAGCATCGCCAAAGCTAACTTGGAGAAAGTTGGTATGGGGGAACAATACTGGAAAGCTAAACCCAAACAACTTTCAGGGGGACAAAAACAACGTGTGGCCATTGCCCGTGCCCTCTCTGTTGATCCAGAAGCCATCCTCTTTGACGAGCCAACTTCAGCCCTTGACCCAGAAATGGTAGGGGAAGTACTCAAGACTATGCAGGAGCTATCTGAAACTGGTTTGACCATGATTATCGTTACCCATGAAATGGAGTTCGCACGTGATGTTTCAGACCGTGTCATCTTCATGGATAAAGGGGTAATCGCTGAACAAGGTAGCCCAGAACAAATCTTTGAAAATCCTAAAGAAGAACGTACTAAGGAATTCCTCAAACGTTTCTTGGGTTAAAAACGAAAAAGTTAAGGTTTCGACCTTAACTTTTTTAGATTCTCAGACATACAAAAAAACGGCAGTTGCCGTTTTTTTGTCTATAATGATTAGTTACGACGTGTACGTCTGTCAACGAAACCAAGGAAGGCCAATAGTGTCATGAAGAGACCTACAAGACTGAATCCTGCTGCAGTTGACTCACCTGTTTCTGGCAAGCTGTCTGCTGCTTGTACAGGAGCTTGTTTCTCAGCTTTTGTTTGACCATAATTTACAGGAATTTGAGCCGCCGTTTGAGCTGCTTTTTCTTGTGTTGTGAAAGCAACAACTTTACCATCTACATCGTAAACAGGTACTGGTGTAAGACCTTTAGAGATGATGTTAGCATACTCTTTAGCCAATTGTGTTTGAAGCTCTTTGTCTGCCTTAGCTTTCATATAGTTATCGAAGGCTGTTTGAACAGTCGTGTATTCGCTCGTTAATTTATCACGCTTAGCTGACAATTCAACAAGTTTCGCACGTTCAGTTGAAAGAGCTGCTTTCGCCGCAGTAAATTTGGCAAAGGCTGTTGCACGTTCTGCTTTAGCCTTAGCTAGGTTACCTGAAGCATTTGTAAGGGCTGCTAGACGGTTCTTAGCAGCAGTCAAGGCTTGGTTAGCTTGTGTCAATGCTACTTGTTTCTTAGCAGTATCTTGCTTAGCAGCGTTGTAGGCATTTGTCAAACGTTGCAAGGTTGCAGAACTTGTCGCAAGTTTATCTTTAGCTGTTTTAAGCTCTGCTTGTTTTTCATCAAGAGTTGCTTGAGCTTTGCTAAGGGCTGCTGCTTTTTCTTGTGCGTTAGCATTAAGGTTTTCAACTGCAGCGTTAGCTTTTTCCAATTCTGATTTAGCAGTTGCAAGGGCTGCTTGTTTTTCAGAAAGGTTATTCTGAGCAGCTGCCAACTTGCTTGCAGTCGCTTTAAGAGCTGCAAGTTCTGACTGAGTATTCTTAAGCTTAAGAGTTGCTGACTCAGAAGCCGCTTTCTTGCTAGCCAAGTCACTTTGAGCTTGATCGTTAGCTTGCTTAGCAGCTTCATAAGCTGCTTTTGCAGCAGCAAGATTTGCATTTGAAGATGATTGAGATTGGTTACCTTCATATGGGTTAGCAATCTTAGTTGTGTCAAAGCTACTATCAGAAGCGATAGAATTTTTATTGACATTGTTTACGTGAACGTTAAAGGCACCGGCAACAACACTGATGTCTGTTCCAATGTAAGACTCACCACCATCTGCTGTAAGTCCAGAGATAGAACGAGCATGGTTCCACTCATTACCGTTAAACATGAAGTCAAGCATAGCTTCATAGACATATTTCTTAATGTCGTTAAGGGTAAATGGTCCTGTCAAACCTTGCCATGTATTAAGGTTTTCACCAATACTTACACTATTAAATGACTTACCAGCACGGTCAAGGGCGGCACTATCATGTCGTTGATGGGTAATAGCTTCCCAACCCCAGTTATCTGCTACATAACCATCTGAAACACGGTCAGCCGCAAGAACACTACCTTTTGAAACAGATGTTTGAGTTGTACCAAAGGCTGTACGAATTTGGTTAATCAAACTTGAAGCATACAATGACAAATCTGTAATTTGAGCTTCACTAAGATTATTCAAATCACTAATTTTAACATTTTTATCCGCTTCATTATCTTGATAACTATTGTTACCACGATCACGTTTATTAACGTTCTTCAAGACTTGTTCAGCTTGAGCTTTTTCTGCTGCGGTCGCTGTTTTAGACTCATGAATCTTAAGAGCATTGACATACTCTTGTGACACTGAGAATTTTTGACGAACATTAGCTGTTGAAGTTGTTGAAGATTCTGCTTTTTTCTTAGCTGCTTCAGCGGCTGCAAGTGCGGCTGCCTTTTCATTAGCTACTGTTTGAGCAGTCTCATAAGCTGCTTTAGCTTGGTTTGCTGCATTTTGGTCTGCAGTCAATTGCCCTTCTTTAGCTGAAATAGCAGTAGCTTTTTCTTTATCAGCTGCCTGAGCGGCTGCCAATTCTTCTTGAGCTTTTTTCTCAGCTGCTGTTGCAGCATCAAAAGCTGATTGCGCTTTAGCTTGGTTAGAAGCTGCCTCAGAAGCACTAGAACCATTAAGAGCTGCTTTAGCGGCATCTACTGATTTTTGAGCATTAGCCACTTCAGTAGCTTTAGCATTGACATTAGCTTGATCTGTATTAACGACAGCTTGCTGTTTGTCTGCTGCATCTTTAGCAGTTTTTTCTGCTGATTGAGCTGTTTCGACTGCTGACTTAGCTTCCTTAGCTGCATTTTCAGCAGTAGTTACTTGACCTTGAGCGGCAGCAATAGTTTCTGGACTTGCTTCATCGGCTGCTGTTTGTGCCTTTTGCAAGTTAGAATCTGCTGTCGCTAGGTTTGCTTGAGCCTGGTTTGCAGCTACTTCATGATTAGCAACAACTGACTCTTGTTGCGATACTGCTTGATTTGCAGCGCTGGCTTGTTCTCTAGCCGCTTCGACTTGGGCTTGAGTTGGGACAGCTTGTGTAGCTGTCGATGATACTGATGCTGTTGTTGAGGCTTGATCGTTTGTCGTTACCTCATCAGCTTTAGCAACTGTAGCAGAAACTGCAAGTGCTGCAATTCCAGCTGTCGCCAAAACCTTTTTATTCATAAGACGAACTCCTTTTTATGTTAAAAATTCACTACTATATAATAACATTTTAATAATCTCGAAACAAGGTGCTGACTCCTAATTTTTAAAATTTAATTATTTTATAAGCTTTCATAGCCTGTTTACAAAAATCATTAAATTGTTAGTCAAAAGTAGAGTTGCTGTTTCAAAGTCCTTTTTTAGTCTTTGATTCTGCCTTATCCTTTTATTCTATCAAAACTTCGTTACAGTTTCTTAACTTTCTTTAAACGTTTTTTTGATATAATGTGTACTCATCATATGCAAATGGAGGAGCAAAGTGGCAAAAACATTAAAAACATTGAGTAACATCTTACTAGGAATCCTCTCACTGGCCTTGTCTTATTGGTTTTATAGGGGGCATCTCGAACAGTACGTTCATTACATCGCCCATTATGGCTCCTACTTTCAAGTCTTACTCAACCTAGTCATTATTGTCCTACTGAGTTACTTTGTCTACGCTTTTTTGAAACTACTTCTTACTAGAAAGCTGAAAAAACAGACACTACTCCTACTCTACTTCATTTACTTTCTTGCTCTCTTCTACCTACTTTTCTTGAAAAACATTGGTACCCAAGGTCTCTCACTTAACCCCCTTTCCTTTGCTCGGGAATTATACTGGGGTAGCCACTTCGTTCCCATCATGAACCTCTTAATGTTCATTCCTCTGGGACTCCTCTTTTCTTCACGATTGAGTAATCTCCTACTTTGTCTCCTTACCCTTTTCTCCGTCGAATCCATTCAGTACTTCGGACATTTGGGAGTCTTTGATTTGGGAGATATCACCTTAAATATGTTAGGTATCCTTGTCGGAACTGCTATCCATCAACTCCCTCAATTTCAAACAGTTATCAAAAAGATTTTAAGTTAAAAAACTTCCAGAATTAATTTTGGAGTTTTTTTTGTTCTATAGATTAATCATCGTAAGAAATTTTTAGAGGAATGCAGAAAAACAGCCCTCTACATCTAGAGAGCTGTTTTGAACTCAGGCTAAAATCCTAGCGAATAAAAAAACTGCCCCATCATAGAGCAGTTCCATTTTCGTGTATTCAATTGAACAAGGCCTAGACACTTGGCAAAAAAGATAAAATCTCCTAGAAGCTAAAATTTCTTCGTCAATTTTCCTATTTTTGCTTTGCACTTTTGACGGCCTTTGTATCTTGAGGATTGAACATAAACCAAAAAAATAACAGCCCTCTAAATCTAGAGAGCTGTTCTGAACTCGGGCTAAAATCCTAGTGAAAAAGATGAAACTCCTTGTGTTCTTTAAACACGACGTCGTTCCCCTATTTTCATACGGATTTTTTACGCCCTTGGCACCGTTATTAACGACGAAGTCCGAGTGAGCTGATCAACTCACGGTAACGGTTAACGTCTGTACGGCGAAGGTATGCCAACAAGTTACGACGGTGACCGATTTTTTTCATCAAACCACGGTAAGTAGCGTGGTCTTTTTTGTGTTGTTTAATGTGGTCGTTAAGGTGGTTGATTTCCCAAGTAAGGACAGCAACTTGAACCTCTACTGAACCAGTGTCACCTTCGTGACGTGCGTATTGAGCAATGATTTCATTTTTTTTCTCTTTTGAGATTGCCATGTTTTTTCTCCTTTTTTTGCTCCATCCGAGTCTTAGGATTGGCTCTCCTAAAACCAAGAAAGAGTTGGTTTGTCTTTACGACCTCTCTATTTTAGCTTATCTACTAATCTTTGTCAATCACAAGATTCACTGTTTAGATTTCTACATCTTAGACTTTTTTGTCATTCTTGATTTCATCAAAAACCCAAGGAAAAGTAGGAAACTTACTATAGCATAGGCTAGGAAAATCCAACTAAAACTTGGAGATACAAGTGCCAATAATTTCAAAACATAAGGAGAGAGGGCAGACCCTAGGTTACACCCCAAGAGGACATAGGCTGTCGCTTTGTTCAACAGATTTCTAGCAATACGCTCAGAAAGTCGGTTAAAGATAATTGTCAAAACAGTACTATAGAAGAAACCAACACCAACTGAGGATAAAATCAAAATCGGTAAGTTACTAGCCACTGACATCCCAAAGAGACAAACCGCCAATAAAAACATCACTATATGCAAAAGATGATTCTTAAAATATCCTATAAGAGAAGCGAAACTTAGTCCAGCTACAATTCCAATTCCCTGCTCTAAACTAAGTACTAAAGCTGATTGCCCACTCGCAATGGTATTACCAGCAACCTGAAATAGAGGCACGCGCAAACTAATCGAAGAATTAATACAGATGACAAATCCTGCTAAAAGGGCCATGCCAAGGATCATACTAAGGTCTTTTTTGTTTAGACCTTGTTTACTTTCTATAATCTGCTTCCTCTCCACCTGATCCATCGTTGGCACAAAAAGGAGGTACATGGTCAGAATCACAAAACCAAGACCATAAATAAGAAAGGCAAAGGTCCAATGGATTTTCAATAGTTGACCAACCAAAAGAGAACACGAAGCTCCACCAATCAACTCCATGGAGCCACGAATACCTAACATCTGAACCCGTTCTTTACCTTGAAAACGTTGACTGATGATGGCAATCGCCTTAGCATTGATAAGGCCAATCCCCATCCCAAAAGCAATACGTGACAGTAAGACAAGAGGATAGGATTGTACAAAAAAAGGAAAAATCCCAGCACTACTAAGTAAAAGCAATCCAGTCACAATTAGCTGTCTATCACTTAGCCATTTGTCAATAAATGAATTAAGTAAGAGCATCGCTACTACGGAAAATGAAGGGACAGATACTAAAAGCTCCACTTGCGAGGCAGAAAAGGTTGGGCTATAGTAGTCCAACATAGGTGGTAGCGCTGTTGAAATCGAAAAGGCCGAAATCAAGAGCAAGGATAGCCCCAGAAGGCTCATTTTTTCTAAAATTCGTGTCATAATATAGGGATTAGAACATCCTTTCCTTACTTGTCTGATAGTTATTTTTTCATTATAATCTAAGGAGACTTTAAAAAATAGGACCTAGGTCCTAAAAAAGGAGATGTATGCGTAATCATGACATAAGACCTCAACTTGACCAGGTCTTTCCACCCCCCTACCTCGACCAATTACAGAAAGTCACCTTTCAAAAGAATGATTATATTTGTACCCAAGGAAAAGCTATCACAGAGCTAACCTACATTTTGTCAGGAAAGGTAAAAATTGTGCGTTCTCTCTTCAATGGTAAAGAACATATCCTAGAAATGCTTAACCAACCACAAATATTTGGAGATGTAGAACTCATGACCAATCAACCAGCAGGGTCATCAGTCATTGCTTTAGAAGAGGTTCAAGCAGTTCAGCTCCCTTTAAATAATAAAAAAGAGCTCCTCAAAGATCCCGTTTTTCTCTATCAAATTGGGCATAACCTAGCCATGGCACTGCATAAACAGGGTATTACTGCCTCAACAAATGCAAGCTACTCTGTCAAAGAGCGTCTGGCTACTCATATGTTGAGTATTGAGGAAGAAGGTGTTTTTCAACTATCACCATCTATCCTAGCTGCCAGTTTTGGGACTAGCTATCGCCATGTGCAACGAGTCATCAAACAATTTATCAATCAAGGAATTATTGAAAAAGAAGCTTTTAAGACCTATCGTATTTTACAACGACAAACCTTGGAAAAACTGGCTTTTATCGATTAGAAAAAGCCTCACTTTAACCCTTGATGGTTTAATTTTCAACCCTTTTGTGCTATAGTTATAAACAAGTAAATCAAAGAAAATAGAGGTAAACAAATGGACGCTCAAACCAAAATTATCCGCGCCAGCCATATGATTGATATGAATGATATCATTCGCGAAGGAAACCCAACCTTGCGTGCTGTCGCTGAAGATGTAACCTTCCCACTATCAGACGAAGACATTATCCTAGGTGAAAAAATGATGCAGTTTCTTCGTAATTCACAAGATCCTGTTATTGCTGAAAAAATGGGGCTTCGTGGGGGAGTCGGTCTTGCAGCCCCACAATTGGATATTTCAAAACGCATTATCGCGGTTCTCGTTCCAAACCCTGAAGACGCTGAAGGTAATCCACCAAAAGAAGCATATAGCCTTCAAGAAATCATGTACAACCCTAAAGTAGTTGCCCATTCTGTTCAGGATGCTGCCTTGGGTGATGGAGAAGGATGCCTCTCAGTCGACCGCGACGTTCCTGGTTATGTGGTTCGTCATGCTCGAGTAACTGTTGAATACTACAACAAAGAGGGTGAAAAGAAACGCATTAAACTCCGTGGTTACAACTCAATTGTTGTTCAACATGAAATCGACCATACTAACGGTATCATGTTCTACGACCGCATCAATAAAGACAATCCATTCGCCATTAAAGATGGACTCTTGATTATCGAATAAAGAAAGCCTCAGTAGCAATACTGAGGTTTTAATTTGAAGATAAAGCCTTAGTGCCTCCGTATAGCTGGGTTAAAGTAGAAAAAAACCGACTTTCGTCGATTCTTTTTTCATTATGTGAACCTGTCCTCAGACAAGCATATTGTAAAGTGTTTCGTTACCGTGAAGGTTGATATAACTTGGGTCAAAGGCTGAAAGACGATCGAGAAGTCCATCATAATCGTTCTTGTCACTAAGAGCGATACCAATGAGAACTGGACCTTTTCCTTTATTAGCACGTTTGATGTACTCAAAACGAGTGATATCATCATTTGGTCCCAAGATATCATTTACAAATTCACGAAGGGCACCTGGACGTTGTGGGAAGTTAACCACAAAGTAATGCTTGATGCCATCGTAGATAAGCGCACGTTCTTCCATCTCTGGCATACGGTTGATATCATTGTTACCACCTGAAATGATGCAGACGATGGTTTTTCCTTTAATCTCATCTTTAATCACTTCCAAAGCTGCTACTGATGCTGCACCTGCAGGTTCTGCAATGGTACCAACCTTAGAGTACATATCAATTAGGGTTTCTGAAATCAAGCCTTCATCAACTCCCAAGAGACGGTCAACATATTTACGTGCAACTTCATAGGTCTTGACACCTACCTTTTGAACAGCAATCCCATCCGCAAACTTATCAATTTCTTCGAGTTTTATAGGATAACCACGGTCAAAGGCAGCACGCATACTACGAGCACCACTAGCCTCAACACCAATAACTTCCATAGATGGTGCCACATCCTTGATATAAGTAGCCACACCAGAGATAAGGCCTCCGCCACCTACTGGAACCAAGATACTATCGAAGGAAACACCCTCCTCCTGAGCCTGCTCATAAATTTCATAAGCAACTGTTCCTTGACCCGCTTGGACATTATAATCGTCGAATGGATCAATGAAAGTCATGCCTTCAGACTTGGTATATTCCTGTGCTGCTTGAGCAGAAGCATCAAAGGTATCTCCCACCAATTTGATTGTTACAAACTTGCCACCAAAGAAACGGACTTGACCAATTTTTTGGAGAGGCGTTGTTACTGGCATAAAGATGGTTGCCGGAATCCTCATCTCGTTACAAGTGTAGGCAACCCCCTGAGCATGGTTTCCGGCTGATGCACAAACCACACCACGCGCCTTATCCTCATCACTCAATTGATGAATAGCATAGTAGGCTCCTCGCAATTTGAAAGAGCGTACCTTTTGCATATTTTCTTTTTTAATATAAATGGTCGCCCCGTATTTTTCAGATAAGTAGCGATCAAAATCTAGTGGTGTGCGTTCCACCACGTTTTTTAAGACTTCATTAGCCTTTACGATATCATTTGCAGTAATCATTGGCTCTCCTTTGACACAATATTCAAACTATTTCTATTGTATCACAATTTTCAGAAAAAATAGCAGCCAGTATAAAGAAAACTCCTTGTTTACACAAAGAGTTCTACTTATTATTTATCAACTTTTTTTGACATCAAGAAGTTACGAAGAGCTGCAAGGGTTGCCGCACCTGCAAGGACAATAGCTGTAAGGATAGCTACAGCATGTTCTCCCCACTTGTGAGATTTTGCTGTTTTAGCGATTGTAGCCTTAAGATCTTCAGTTGTTCCTTTTTCACCTGCTTGCGTCGTTGTCTTACTTGCAAGGTTAAGATCTTGACTACCACTGTAAGTGTTATCTGACGAAGCTGTATTGACAAGGTCTTGACGGCTACTGCGAGTATAGCTAACATTTGTTGTAATGCTATCAATCATCTCAACAATATTTCTGATTGTAGTTGCATCGTACAAGCCACCCTCAGTATCTTTCAAGATTGATACTGCTAATTTTTCAATAGAAGCTTCTGAAGAAGCTGCTACCATAGAGTGAGATTCTGAGCTTGCTGTTTCTGAATATCTTGCATAATTGCTAAAGAGTGACGCTGCTTCTGTAATCGTTTCAGAAGTACTTGGTAAGTTTTCTGAGACGCGAGGAGCCGCAGAGAGTCTATTCCAACTATTGATGTTTTCTGATAGTCCATCAAGGATGACTTCCTCAGATGTGCTCACTGTTTCTGAAATTGCCGAAGTCACTTCTGAAGTGCTCACTTGACTTTCTGATTCTGTCAATGAAACAGCTGGTTCTTTAACTACTTCTGATTCTGAAACGACTGTGCTGATTGAATTCTCTGATTCAGATGCTGAAGTCTCTGAAGTTGATGCTTCTGAACTAATTTCAGTTTCTGATGCTTCCGATGATACTGTTGCACTTTCTGATACTTCTGATGAGGCTGTTGAGTTTACTAACTCGTCAACTGTTGGTGCTGGTTTAGTTATTTCATCTAGTTTAGGAGCTTCAACAGATGGTTTCGTATCAGTTGGAGCCTCTGAACCTTTGTTTACTGTTGTATTTTCGGATTTAGCTGTTTCTGAGCTTGCTTCAGATGTTACGGTATTGTCTGCTTTCTTACCAGCTTGGTTAGTAACTAGTTTCAAGATAACTGGTTCTACCGGTGTTGCTGTTGTGTCTTCCTTGATATAGAGCATGTTCCAAAGCGTTAGTTTAGGAACTGAAATAACAAGTACTGGTTGACCATTTTCATCTGTTTCAAGACTTGCTTGTGCCTTCTTCATGCTTGAAGTTGCCCAATCATCTGGTGACGTCACATAGACTTGATCAGTAATTTTAGCTGCTTCTTGGGCTGTTTTACCTGCTAGACTAAGACGAACTGTGAGATTTTCTTGAGCGTCCGGTGTTTTATTATCCGCATAACCCTCTTCATTATGCCAGCCCGCATTGATGCCCATCATGTTAATCATTTGAACAGTTGAGAAACCTTTTCCTGATTTAGCAAATGTCCAAACTTGATCTCCTGTCACACCTAGAGCATCCTTAGAAAGGATTTCACCAGCAGTATTCTTGGTAGACACAGACTGAGTGCTGTTAATCACACCCTCACCACGGAGAAGATTTTCATAAGCAGTGATAAACTGTTGGTAATTGTAAAGCTTACGAATAGTGTCCTTAGCCACACTGAGGTATTGAGTTGGGTAATAGGCACTTTGAAGGACGTTTAGGGCTGCATTAGCATTGGCAAGGGCTGCAATGGACATGTGATAGCCACCGGCTGCAGCTACTGTCGCATCTACGAGAAGAGTCGCGTCAGCTTGCAATGACTTACCAGCAAGGGCATCTTTACCAGCACCGTTAGTTGCTTTTCCACCAGGAACAGTATAATCAATACCTGGTTCTTCCATGTAGGCACCAACGATAAGTGATTTACCAGTTTTATTGCGTACCATATCGATACGTGCTTTCAAATCGCCATAGGCAACCTGCATACGTCCTGGAATAACTGAACCACCGTTTGTCCAGAGCTCATTATAAACAACATCTTGACGTGCCTTGGCTAATTTATCATCATTACCACCATTGACATCATTGATTGTGATGTAGTACTTTTCACCAATGAGGTCTTTCATAGCATTAATAAATGACGCATATGAATCAGACATCATGTATGAGTCAGACTCGTCTGAGCTGTTACGGTGCTCATAATCAGTCACACGGTTGTCACCAATTGTATCACCTTGCCAACCATCGAAGCCCATACGATCCATAGCTGATTTCATGACACCCGCAATGTATTTTTGCCAATCTGGATTAGCCGGATCATAGTAAACTTGAGTTGGGTTATCACCGATAGTGTAAGTCATCGGCTCACCCTTCTTACCAAAGCTATCGTAGAAGTTATAAGCCAAAGCAGCAAGTGGAAGGGCTGGATTCTTTGGATTTGAATCTGCTGAAATCATGTTATAAAGCATGGCAACAGCACCTGACTTATGAACTTGGTCAACTAATTCTTTAACAGCCTTAGTGTCAACCTGAGTATGACTCCAGGTATTCCATTTTTGAACAAAGCTATCAACACCCTCTGGGTAAGGATCTGTAGCTTCACTATAAGCATCATAGAAGAAATATGAGTTGATATTCATAGACTTCATGAGCTCAAGCTCTTTACGGTAGGCTTCAAGATTTTTAACAAGAATACTGTTTTGATCCGTTGGCGAACCTGCTACGATACCGTAACGCGGGAAGACTGTCCAATCATCTTCAACAGACAGGCCAGCACGCTTGCTTGACAAAGTACTACCTGATTTATCGTTGACACTGATTGTCACCAAGTAACCTGTATTGTTTGTCAACCACTCTGACGCTACTGTCAAGTTTGAAACCTTAGCTGATGTTCCTGCCGCTAGCGTAAGGTCAACGTTATCTTGACCGATGATCTCTGAAGCATGTTGAAGTGTCAAGTTGACAGTCATCGTCTTAGTTTCTGCTGTTGGATTAGACACAACAACAGAATAGTTAATATCACCATCTGTCTTGCTATAAGCAGCTTTTGTTGTTTCTGGATCTGTCAAGTAAGCATCACCATTTAAGTTTTGCTCTATCACTTCTGTAACTGGTGTCACTTGAGCAGTTGAATGGCGTCCTACTTCAGTAGCATTATCAGATGATGATGTGATGGTTTCCACAGCAGCTGACTCAGGAGCTAGTGCTTCACTGGCTACAAGCATTTCTGAGCTAGCACTCTCTGCTGACACAGCTTGTGAAAATATTGTAGAAGCTGTTGCTGTTGTTGCAGTATCTGTCGCAACAGCGGCTGATGATGGACCTACTTCTGTTGTCGCAACTGGAGCAACTGCCTCCGTTGGTACCACCACCAAGTTATCTGCTTCAGTTGTAATGACTGGTTTTGTTGCTTCTGAACTGACCATGCTATCTGCCTTGGCGACCTGATTCATCCCTAGGACACCGCCGGCTACAAACAACCCTGATAATAATTTAGTTGACGCTACTTTCTTTGACATATCTCTCTATCCCTCTAAAAAAAGTTTAAATCACCTCGGCGTTTCAAATTATCACTATTGGTATTTGCATGCTGTAAACTCGAGTTATTTTTTAGTTTCATAAAAATCGCTTGGTGTTTCTTATGAAACTAATGTTAACTTAATCTTTTTTGTAAGACAAGGGAATTTCCGGCAATCCTCGTAAACGGTAATTTTTTCATCATGAATGGTCAGATTTTTTCAGAAATTTGAGAAAAACATTTTCTAATTTCATTAAATATTCACTTGGTTAAGCCTACTTAAAATAACAAAAATAAATCCCAAATAATGAAAATCGAGCACCTAAATTGCCCATACGATGAGAGTAAAAAAAAACACCTCTCACACAAGGCGAGAAATGGTTTGTTTATCGATTTTTAGTATCTAAAATAATGGTCACAGGTCCGTCATTGACCAGACTAACCTGCATATCTGCACCAAAGCGTCCTCTTTCTACAGGAACATGAGCTGACAAGGATTGGTTGAAATCGTCATAGAACTGGCTAGCCATGTCAGGCTTTGCAGCTCCCGTAAATGCTGGTCTATTCCCTTTTTTCGTATCTGCAAAAAGCGTAAACTGAGAAATCGACAAAATCTGGCCATCAATATCCTTAACAGAAAGATTCATCTTGCCATCTTCATCTGAAAAAATACGCATATTGACAATCTTACGAACTGCATACTCTAGGTCCTCTTTGGTATCCTCTGGACCAACTCCGACCAAGAGTAAGAGCCCCTGATTAATAGCACCAACCGTAGAATCCTCAATAACCACAGAGGCACTTTGCACGCGCTGAATTACAATCTTCATCGCAGTAACTCCTTAACCATTGGTACGTTTAACACTGTAAACGTCTGGGATAATTTTAATCTTATCCACTAAACCAGTCAATTCAATAAGGTTGGCAATTTCAAAGCTAACGTGAATATTGGCAAACTTCATGTCCTTAGTCGGTTGCGCATTGACCGTAGCGATGCTCTTGGTCGTATTTGACAAGATTTGAAGAACATCATTCAACAGACCAGAACGGTTAAGGCCATAGATGTCAATCTCAGCTAAGTAAGATTTATTGGCATTACGTTCATCCCACTCTACTTCGATTAAACGTTGTTCATAACCTTCTTGACTCTTGATATTATTACAATCTGAACGGTGAATAGCAATTCCACGGCCCTTGGTGATGTAACCTTCAATCTCATCTCCAGGTACTGGGTTACAGCACTTAGCGATACGCATGAGGAGACCCGACGCACCTTGAATGATGACGCCATTTTCACTCTTAACCTTAAGAACTTCTTTCTTCTCAGTCTTAACCTCGCCACCGTTCATTAGCTCTTCAGCTTCAGCTTTTGCCTTAGCACGCTCCTCCTCACGGCGTTCTTTTTCTGTCAGACGATTGAAAACAGCAGCAGCACTAATTTCGCCAAAGCCAACAGCGGCATAAAGAGCTTCTTCACTACGCACACTCATACGAGGGAGAATTTCCTCAATATGTTTCTTGTCTAGGTACTTATTGGCAATATAGCCATGCTCTTGGAAGTAGGCAATCAAAAGTTCACGACCCTTGGTGATAGAAGCTTCCTTATCCTGATTCTTAAAGAATTGTCGAATTTTATTTCTGGCCTTAGTTGTCTTGACCATCTTAATCCAGTCACGACTAGGACCAAAAGAATTGGCATTAGTGACAATCTCAACCACATCACCTGTCTTAAGTTTGGCAGTCAAGGGCACCATACGGCCATTAACCTTAGCACCTGTAGCCTTCTCTCCAACTTGGGTATGGATAGCATAGGCAAAGTCAATAGGTCCTGAATCTTTAGGCAATTCCTGAACAGCACCATTTGGCGTAAAGACATAAATACGCTCTGAGAAGATATCCTCTTTAACAGAGTCTACAAATCCCATAGCATCACCATTTGAGGCATCTTGAAGTTCAACAAGATCTTTAATCCAGTTCATTCCCAAAGCGGACTCTTTCGAATCTACCTTGCCCTTGATCCCTTTCTTGTAAGCCCAGTGAGCTGCAACCCCGTATTCGGCAACTTGGTGCATTTCCTTGGTACGGATTTGGATTTCAATAGGTCCTTTTGGTCCATAAACCGTTGTATGGATAGACTGGTAACCATTGGATTTAGGATTGGCAATATAGTCTTTGAAACGGCCAGGCATCGGACGCCAGAGCTCATGAATGTATCCCAACATGGCATAAACATCACTGTGCGTCTCCATGACACAACGGATGGCAATCAAATCATAAATTTGATCGAAGCGCTTTTTCTTGTCGCGCATCTTACGATAAATAGAGTAGATATGCTTTGGACGACCATAAACATCACCAACAAGTCCTTGTTCAGCTGTGTAGGTCTTAATTTTATCGACAATCTCGTCCACAAGTTCCTCACGCTCACGACGTTTTTCCTTCATCATGTGAGAAATCTTGTAGAATTCCACCTCATTAAGGTAACGGAAGGACATATCTTCCAATTCCCATTTGATACGACTGATACCCAGACGGTGAGCCAAAGGAGCATAGATTTCCATGGTTTCACGAGAAATGCGCTCTTGCTTATCCTTGCGAAGATGCTTTAGGGTACGCATATTGTGTAAACGGTCGGCCAATTTAACCAAGATGACACGGATATCCTTAGACATGGCCATAAGCATCTTACGGTGGTTTTCAGCCAACTGCTCCTCGTGGGACTTGTACTCAACCTTACCAAGCTTAGTAACACCATCTACGATATTTCGTACATCCGTACCAAAATCCGTTTCCAAATCATCGAGCGTTTTTTCGGTGTCTTCAACGACATCGTGTAAGAAACCACAGGCTACTGTCACTGCATCAAGATGAAGGTCTGCCAGGATACCTGCCACTTGAATAGGGTGAATAATATAAGGTTCTCCTGACTGACGAGATTGCCCACTATGAGCATCTGTCGCATAATGCCAGGCTTTTTCAACTAATTTCAAATCATCTGCTGACATGTAGGCCGAGCAAATGTCGAAAATTTCTTCTCCTGTTACATTTTTATCTTTAGCCATGATTCTTCCTTCGCTTCTTTTAATAACCTTTATTTTATCACTTTTACAAGTAAAGAAAAAGAGCTAGATAGGCAATTATTAACTGCAAGGAGCCAACTTGAAAAACACAACATCTTGTGTTAGAATGATTGAGCAAACACAAGATATAGATAGAAAGAGGACGCTTATGTCTCAACTTACCCTCGTTTATATTAGTCTAAGTGGCAATACCCAAAGCTTTGTCAAACGTATGTCTGACTACCTATCCCTCAACCACGGGATTGAATGTCGCCAAATCAATATTAAAGAGCTTAATCATGAAACCTTCCAAGTAGATGAACCCTTTGTCGCACTCTTGCCAACCTACCTTGAAGGTGGAAATGGCGTGGACAATGGAGATGTCGAAATCCTAACCAATCCACTGGGAGATTTTATCGCAGCCCATGATAACCACAAACGTTGCTTTGGTATCATCGGTTCTGGTAACCGTAACTTCAATAACCAGTACTGCCTAACCGCCAAACAATACAGTCAACGTTTTGGCTTCCCTATGTTGGGAGACTTTGAGCTTCGTGGCACACAGTCTGATATCGAACGTCTGGCACCTATTATTCTAGAAGCACAAAAGAACTTTAACCAACGCTAAAACTACAGCAAAAAAGCCCTGATAGGGGCTTTTTCCTTTGCTTAATTTTTTTCGTGTTTTTTGATTCCAAAGAATCCAGCCAAGGTCATAAGAACCATACCAGCTAAAGTTGCTGACATAGATTCGTCTGAACCAGTGTTTGGCAAGGTCTTAACTGAACTTGAACCTTGAGCTTCTTGTTCTTGAGCTTGAGGTAAGATAACGACTTGAGCGTTTGACAATTGGATAGCTGAAGCAGATTTAGCCATGCTAGCAACTGCAGTAGCATTTGGTTTCACATGCTTAGTTTGGTCTGCCATCTCAACACCTTTTGGTGACTTCTCCGATTCTTTCTTAGTCGTATCCTCAACTTGATTTGCCTTTTCCTTAACAACCAAGCGGTACTCTGCAAATCCTGCTTGTGTTGATGGTCCTACATAACTAATGGCATCCTGACCAGCAAGGTGGGCACGTGCATTGTCAGATGAGGCAAAACGGATATCTGCATTCGTAATATTAGGAACGAAACTCCAATTTCCATCAGCAGTTGGGTTAATCGTTTTCTCACTAACGATATAATCAATGATTGCCTGACGATTCTCAAGATTGAGGAGACGTTTTTCTGCAGCATCCTTAACACCAGGGAAGTTACCAGTCGCACGATAGTTGTTAGTCATGACAAGGAAAGTCTGATTCAAATCAATGGGTTTACCTTGATAAGTCAAGTCACGAACACGACTAGCATCTGGGTTAACCAACTTACCTTCACGATCGTATTTGTTAGGTTGTGTCAAATCAAACTTATAAGTCAACCCATCAATCACATCGTAATTGTATGAGCGATAGCTACTATTAATGAGTTGTTGTGGCTCTTTGCTATTAGGATCAATTTGATTGAACTGTCCTGCAGACATTTCCAACCATTCTTTTATTTGTGCACCAGTCACCTTGAGTAGGGCAGTAACATTGTCGTAGAGGTAGAGGTCCGCGACATTCTTAATGGCTAATGGTCCTGCTGGAATATCGGTATAGTAGGTCGCATCCCCACGAGTCCCCGCCTTGAAAGGTGCTGCAGCTGAGAGGAGTGGAAGATTCGCATCTGCTGTTCCAGCTACTTGTTTTTTAGCATACCATAGTTGTGCATTATTAACGATTTGAATAGATGGATCGTCCTGAACCTGAGCAAAGTAGCTAGTGATTGGTGCAGTAGTCTCACCAACTTCCTTACGAACATAGTTGATTGTTCCATTATGGTCATGAGCAGCCATATTAATTAAATCCTTGTCCGCAACATCTGACTTAGTATCAATCTTTTCAAGCTTGGCCTTACTGTTAACAACTTTCCATTTACCATCCGTGTAAGTCAATTTGACATCCATGATGCCTAGATGATCTCCGAATTTACCAGCCATAACCACAGGTTTCCCATTGATGAGACCATTGACATCATCTACACCAGGGTATTTCGCATAAAAACTTGTACCATCCCCATTTGGGAAATCCGCATGAGAATGCCCTGTCGCAACAGCATCAACACCTTCGATACCAGCAATTTGGTAACCTTCATTTTCCTCATTCTTAGTGTATTCATTGTCACCAATACCAGAGTGAGCAGCAACAAGGATAAAGTCAGCTCCTGCAGCCTTCATCTTAGGAACGATAGCCTTAACAGCCTCCATTGGATCGTCAACAGTTACCTTACCTTCAAGATTGGCCTTATCCCAAACCAAAATCTGTGTTGGAAGGACACCTGTAATACCGATTTTTAGCGTTACCTGTTTGCCATCTGTATCAGTAAAGGTCTTGTTAACAATCTTATAAGGGTTGTAATAGTAGTCACCTGTCTGAGCATTACGCACATTGGCATTGATAATGTTAATCTTAGCAGCCTTAACCATACGATCCAAAAATTCTAGACCATAGTTAAACTCGTGGTTTCCAAGTGTTTCGGCATCGTAGCCCAGCATCTCAAAGGCTTTGTACATAGGGTGAGTCTCACCTTGGGCAACAGGGTCAATCAAAGCCTTATAAGTCCCAAAAGGAGTTCCCTGAATCGTATCCCCACTGTCCACTAAGACCGTATTGGGATTAGTTTCACGGGCTTTTTTGATAAGGACAGCAGTTTTAGACAAACCAACTGTTTGAGACGGCTTATCTTGATAATAATCATAGTTAACCAAGTTGGTATGAAGGTCTGTTGTTGACAAAATCTGCATATCAACGGTCTGCCCCTCATGAGCAGGCTCTGTAACAGTTTCAGCCTGTACTGGCACCGCTGGTGTCACCTGATTGGCATTCGTCAAAACAGCACTGGCTTCTTGACTTGATTGGGCCGTCGAGGTATTAGCTGATGACTCTGCAGATGCATTTGTCGCTACTGTTGTTGATGTAGGAGATACAGTCTCTGTTCCTCCTTGAACAGCTGTTCCCGCAGTTCCTTGTACTGATACGGTAGCAGCTCCACTATCTGTCACAGTTTCTGTAGAAGTAGTTGGTACTGGTGCCGTTGCCTCATCAGCTTGACCTAGGACTTGTGGCACAGTCAAAAGAGCAAAAAGGCCCAAAACCACGGCAGATTGAGTCACATAACGATTCGTTTTCATTAAAAATCTTCCCCTTTTATAAAGATAGTACAATTATATTAAATCTAAATAAGATTATCAACTTTTTTAGAAATGCTCGATTTGTCATACAAAACTAATGGCACGATGCAATCTTAGCTTAAAAGTGTCAAATACAAAAAAAGTTGGAACAAGGCCAACTTTCTCTTACTTATTCAATTCCAAGGCATAACTGACACTACTCAAAGCGTAGAGAGGAGCGGTTTCCGTCCGCATAATGCGCGGTCCAAGGCCAATTTTAACGCCACCAGCTTCTTCAAATGCATCAATCTCAGACGGAGAAATACCACCTTCTGGTCCAAAGATAAAGAGAATTTTCTGACCATTCTCTACCTGAGCCAACTCACGAGCTAGAGTAGCCAACTCACCTGCTTTGGCTGTTTCCTCATAGGCGATAAAAATCTTATCAAAATTATCTAATTCTGATAGAAATTCCCCTTTTTTCTCGAACAATCTGACTTCTGGCACACGATTACGCTTGGATTGTTCTGCAGCTCCTAGAGCAATTTTGGCAAGCTTATCTTCCTTCTTGGCTAGCTTCTTACCATCCCACTTAACCACAGACCAGTCGGCAGGGAAGGCCCAAATAGCCTGAGCTCCAAGCTCTGTTGCCTTTTGTGTCACCAACTCCAGTTTATCTCCCTTGGGAAAACCTGAGGCAATGGTTACAGATACAGGCATCTCGACATTATCAGTTAAATCTTCAATCACTTCAAAGACGTGATTCTCACGGTCAGTCACACGCGCAAGACGCTTGATACCATCTTCAAAAACCAAGACAACCTGATCATCCTCTGTTAAACGCATAACGTTAAACATATGCTTCACAGTATCCTTGTCTTTGATAATTACTGGATTTTCAACCTGCCCCTTTATAAAATACTGTTGCATTTAGCCTCCAATCACACCTGAAATATCATCTGTCTTCTTGAAGACACAGGCATTCCACTCTCCCTGAACCATGTGAGTTTCTAGGAAGAAACCAGCTTTCTCAGCCGATTCACGCACCATATCCCATTTTTCAGAGATAATCCCTGACATAATCAAATAACCTTCATCCTTAACCAAACGGTCGGCATCTTCTGTCAGGTGGATGAGAATATCCGCCAGAATATTAGCCACGATAACATCAGCTTCTTGCGTCACGCCCTTCAAAAGATCTCCCGCAGCAACATGAATATTTTCCATACCAGGATTCATATCAATGTTTTCCTGTGCCACTCGAACCGCTACATCGTCAAGGTCATAAGCGTAGATTTCCTTGGCACCAAGCAGAGAGCTAGCAATCGAGAGGACTCCTGAACCAGTCCCCACATCAATCACCGTCTCACCACCACGAAGCACCTGCTCCAAGGCAAAGAGGCTCATCTTAGTTGTTGGATGTGTTCCTGTCCCAAAGGCCATACCAGGATCCAACTTAATGACCTTTTCCCCCTCTGATGCCTCATAATCCGTCCATGACGGTACGATAGTCAGGTCATGGGTAATGCGAGCTGGTTCATAGTATTTTTTCCAATTCTCAGCCCAATCTTCTTCAACCAATTCTTGAGTAGCTAAGTGAATATCTCCAGTTTCAAGACCAAAATCTGTCAACTCAGCCAAACGCTCATTGACCTGCTTAGTAATGGCCTCGATATCTGCTGACTCTGGATAATAAGCCGTAATTTTAACCGTTTCAACCTGCTCAACCTCAGGATAAAGTTCCCCAAAACGGTCCGCATTTTCCAAATAATCTGCACTATCATCAATAGCCACACCCTGGCTCCCAGACTCAATTAAAATATTAGAAGCCGCTTCTTCGACCTCACGATTAACTTCAATCGTTAATTCTTGCCATTTGTCCATTTATTTCTCTGTTTCCTTTCCTACTAAATAGTCTTTAAAGCGTTCCTGCAACTGGGCAATGACACCTTCTGCTTTTATAAAATCCTCTACAGGCATTAGTTTAAATTCCTGTCCCTCGTCACCAAAACGAATCTCACGATACTGCTCTTGGCTAATTTGGCCAACCACAAAGACAGCTGACCTATCTTTATCCAACATACTAGGATAGATTTTCGACCAAATAATCGATTCCTCTTTCAAAGTCAAGCCCAGCTCCTCCCAGACCTCACGTTGAAGACATTCAAGAGGCGTTTCTTGACCTTCTCTTCCACCACCTGGCAACTCCCATGTATTTGGCCAAGGAATATCTGGTTTATTATCTCTGAGAATGACCAAAATACTTTGCTCTACGAGTAAGGCAGCCTTAACACCTGTAAAATCGAACTGATCTTTTAAATAAGCATCCATCCCTTTTCGCTCCCTTTAATACCTTGGATAAGCAAAAAATTCCTTCTCTTCAAGTTGAGCTTTCCCTTTTTCGAAAGCTTCTTTGTCCCAAACCAAACCGAATTCCTCAGGTCCATCATCAGATAGAAAATCCATCAAGTCACTCAATCCTTCTGTTGCCACCTCATTCAAGGTCTCCGCAAAATAGGACAAAAACTCACGAGATAGACCTTTCTTAGGTTCATATGGAATTGTCACTAGGTAGTCCTCTTCATCAAAACGTGATTTTGCTGGATTGTAAAAGAGCACGTAATCCTCAAAAATGACATCTTCATCAGACACTTCACCCTTATCATCAATAGTCTCGACATTGCTACTGTTTTGCGCTTCCAGGATAAACGTTACTTCCACAGCATGATTCTTTTTATCCCAGTCCATAGCAAAATCATAGTCCAAGTGCTTATCCAGTTCTTCTTCTAATACTGACAAAAAGCCAAATTTAGCCATTTGTTTTCCTCGTTCTTTCTTATTATTCCCTTTATTTTAGCATAAAAGGAACTAATAAAAAACAGAGTAGGCTATCCCACTCTGTCTTAGATAATTATTTAGCATTTTCAACTGCTGCTGTCACAAAGGCACTGTAAAGTTCTTCCGCATGGTTTGGACGGCTATGATATTCTGGGTGGTATTGCGCTGCCACAAAGAATTTCTTGTCTGGGAGTTCTACAACTTCCATCAAACGATTATCTGGTGACACACCTGAGAATACAAAGCCCTCAGCCTCAAACTGTTCACGGAACTTAGTATTAAATTCATAACGGTGACGGTGACGACGTTGAACAACTTCTTGGTTGCCATAAGCTGCAGCTGCCTTAGAACCTGGTTTCAACTTACATGGGTAAAGACCAAGACGAAGAGTACCACCCATGTCTTCAATGTCAATTTGATCACGCATAATATCGATAATTGGATATTTTGTGTTTGGATCAAGCTCAGCTGAATTAGCGCCATCCAAGTGAAGAATGTGGCGAGCAAACTCAATACATGTCAATTGCATACCGAGACAGACACCCAACATTGGCACATCATTCTCACGTGCATAACGAATAGCTTGAATCTTACCTTCAGTACCACGTTGACCGAAACCACCAGGAACAATAATACCATCAGCATCAGCCAAACGAGAAGCAACATTTTCAGCAGTCAAATCATTAGCATTGACCCAGTCAATATCAATGGCAGTATCATTTGCCAAACCTGAGTGTTTAAGTGCCTCAACTACTGACAAGTAAGCATCGTGAAGCTCCACATACTTACCAACAAGAGCAATTTTAGTTGTTTTCTTAAGGTTAAGCACCTTATCAACCATAGCAGACCACTCTGTCATATCTGCAGCTGGAGCATCCAGTTTCAAATGATCACAAACGATTTGATCCATACCTTGAGCCTGCATATTAAGTGGCACTTGATAGATATGTTCCACGTCGAGTGATTCGATAACAGCCTCAGGTGCAACATCACAGAACTGAGCTAATTTATTCTTGATTCCTTGACCAGCAGGTTGTTCTGTACGAATAACCAACATATTTGGTTGGATACCCAAACCACGCAATTCCTTAACAGAGTGTTGCGTTGGCTTTGTCTTCATTTCACCAGCAGCCTTCAAATAAGGAAGAAGCGTTGTGTGGATATACATAACGTTGTCAGAGCCCACATCAGCCTTCATTTGACGAAGAGCTTCAAGGAATGGAAGACTTTCAATATCACCAACCGTACCACCAACTTCAGTGATAATGACATCTGAATCAGTTGTTGTCGCTGCGCGCTTAATCTTGTCTTTCAAAGCATCTGTGATATGCGGAATCACCTGAACAGTCGCACCAAGATACTCTCCTTTACGTTCCTTACGCAAAACTTCGCTATAAATCTTACCAGTAGTCACGTTAGAGTATTTATTAAGATTGATATCAATAAAACGTTCGTAGTGACCAAGGTCAAGGTCAGTTTCAGTACCATCATCAGTGACATAAACTTCACCGTGTTGGTAAGGACTCATTGTTCCTGGGTCAATATTGATGTAAGGATCAAATTTTTGAATCGTAACCTTAAGACCACGGTTCTTAAGCAAACGCCCAAGACTTGCAGCTACAATCCCTTTACCAATTGAAGATACCACACCACCAGTGACGAAAATATATTTTGTCATGTTAACTCCTTATAATATAATTCAAAACAACTACAGATAGCAGATTGGTTACCCACTCAGATAATCACGATAGTCCTTTCCTAGTACCTGATTGGAGCCGTACAAAGTACCTCACCTTAGACAAGTCCAGTAAATGACTAAAAACAAAAATGACCCCCAAGAGTTTTACTCTGGGAGCCTTAATCATGACCTCTTCAAAAGAGGTGCCCGATAAATAGTCTAAACTATCCAAGACCATTTGTCAATGAAAACTTAGTCGTTTGACTCATCCTCATAGTCATCGTCATCATCTTCTTCTGACAACTCAACATCATCCAAATCATCATCTGGAATAATTTCATTCAGCTCAGAGTCATAAGATTCCACTTCAGCTTTCTCATCATCTTCGCTATCGTCGTCATATTCAAGACTATCAGAATCAGGTGTAAAGTTCTCGTCTTCTGGATCATCGTCATTATAATCGATGGCATCTTCATCACCATCCATGAAGGCATTAACTTTCTTGTTCTTACGTTTTGGTGCATTTTCATCAGTATCTTCCAATGTGATGACCTCTTCATCGATTTCATCAATTGCATACCATGAACGCAAGCCCCATTTGTTATCACCTAGTGGAATGAAACTTCCATCCGTATTCAAATCTGAATAAAAGAATGGCAAAGCATTGCGGATATCAGCATCCGATTTTTCTAAGTAATTTTGAATTTCATTGACCAAATCATTGAAATACATTTCATTATCACGACCACGTGTTTCTAAGATAGCACGGGCCACTTCAATCATTGATAATTCACTTTTTTCTTGTCCAGCAAATACGTCTAGTTCCAAAGTGGTTCTCCTTCATTCTTACTCAAGCTAGTTTCTATCAGAAATAGCTCAGCAATCAATTTTTCGCTACCTTTTATTTTACGCTAAAAAGAGTCAATAGTCAAAGCATTTATAGAAGAAAAAATCAAGTCTCAACAGAAACTTGATTTTAGTCATATTATTTAACTTTTGCTGTGCTTGTGATAACTTCAACAGCTTTCTTCATAGTGATATCGTGTTTAAGCATTTCAGGTGAAAGAAGTGCAGAAACTTGTGATACTTCCATGTTGTACTCAGCTGCAAGATCGTTAATTTCTTTTTGGATTTCTTCTTCTGTAGCGTCGAATCCTTCAGCAGCAGCAACAGCTTCGATAACAAGGTTAGTTTTCACACGTTTGTCAGCGTCAGCTTCATATTGTTTGTGAAGATCTTCTTGAGTTGTACCAGTGATTTGGAAGTACATTTCAGGAGAGATACCTTGACGTTGCATGTTGCCCATGAATTCGTTCATAGCACGGTGAACTTCGTCTTCAACCATTTCTGCTGGCAATTCAACGATTTCAGCGTTTTCAACAGCCAAATCAAGTGCAGCACCTTCAACAGCGTCATCAAATGCGATTTCTTTAGCTGCTTCAAGTTCTTTACGGTATTTAGCTTTCAACTCATCAAGAGTTTCAACTTCATCGTCAAGATCTTTAGCCAACTCATCATCAAGAGCTGGAACTTCTTTAGCTTTAACTTCGTTAACTTTAGTAACAAATACAGCAGCTTTACCTGCAAGGTCAGCAGCTTGATAGTCTTCTGGGAAAGTTACTTTAACTTCTACTTCATCACCAGCTTTTGCTCCAACCAATTGGTCTTCGAAACCTGGGATAAATTGACCTGAACCAAGTTCAAGAGAGTGGTTTTCACCTTTACCACCATCAAATTCAACACCGTCTACTGAACCAACAAAGTCGATAACAACAGTGTCACCATTTTCAGCTGCACCTTCTTTAACAACCAATTCAGCCAAGTTTTTGCGTTCGTTTTCAAGCTTAGCATCAACTTCTTCATCAGTAACTTCTTTAGAAGCATCAACTGAAACTTCAAGATCTTTATATGCACCAAGTTTTACTTCAGGTTTTGTAACAACTTCTGCAGTAAGTGTCCAATCTTGACCTTTTTCAATTGATTTTACATCAATTTTTGGTTGTGCAACAACATCAAGACCAAGTTCAGCAATCGCTGCTTCATAAGCTGCTGGAAGAATTGCATTCAAAGCATCGTCGTAAAGAGCTTCTTCACCAAATTTTTGGTTAAATACGGCACGAGGCATGTGTCCTTTACGGAAGCCTGGAGCGTTCAAATTCTTTTTAACCTTGTTAAATGCTTGATCCAAAGCTGGTTGAATTTTATCTTGACCGATAGTGAATGTCACCACACCACGGTTAGTGGCTGTGTTTTCAAATGATACAGACATGTAGTCATTCTCCTTAAAATTTTTTATAGATACAGTTTAGTTTACCATATTTCAAAGCCTTTTAAAAGTTTTTTTATCCAATTTAATCACAAGAAAATCGTTAGAAACTGCTACTTTTTCAAAATTTTGATAAACTAGAGCTATGAATATTTTACAAAGATACATCCAACAATTTAATTTTGAAGAGACCCTAATGGTACTCATTACGAAAGGGATTAAACTCCTTATTCTCCTCATCATCTTTCTTCTTAGTAAGAAGATTATCAACTTCCTTTTTAAACATACAGTGGGACGCTCTCTAGCTTGGACAATTCAAACACCTGCTCGACAAAAAACCATTGAACGATTACTACACAATTGCATGAACTACGTGCTATACTTCTTCCTTGTTTACTGTCTTCTTAGTATCCTTGGGGTCCCAGTATCTAGCCTCCTTGCTGGGGCAGGACTTGCTGGGGTTGCTCTTGGTCTAGGAGCTCAAGGCTTCCTATCTGATGTCGTTAATGGTTTTTTCATATTGTTAGAAAACCAATTTGAAGTCGGTGACGCAGTTGAAGTAGGAGCCGTTACAGGCCTTGTTTCAACCGTAGGTATTCGAACTACTCAAATTCGAGGATTTGATGGAACCCTCCATTTTATACCTAACAGAAATATCACAATTGTATCTAACAAATCTCGAGGGGACATGAGAGCTCAAATTGATATCCCAGTCTATCCGTCAACCGATATCAATAAGGTGACAAGCATCATACAAAAAGTAAATCAAGAAAACATTGAAAACTATCCTCAAATCTGTGGAGCTCCAAATATCATTGGATTAAGCACAACTCCTTCTGGACAACTAGTATTTCGTATTGATATTTTTACGAAAAATGGACAACAAACTCATATCTATGCTGATTTCTTAAAACTTTACCAAGAAGCCCTAACCAAAGAAAATATTGAACTTCCAAGATTCATTGGGAACCCTATAGCAGTAAAATAAATTCTTTACACTACATTAAAAACACTTCAAAAGATAGATAACAGAAATCTACTTTCGAAGTGTTTTTTATGACTTTTACTCAATAATACTAGACTAGAATCTATATTCAAAATTAATCATCTTCATTATAAGGATCAAAATCTACCATCCAAAATTTTAACTCCCTGATCATCTTTTTTCGACCTCTAAAACATTCTCCAGCTAGCAGACGGTCTAACTTAGTAGCATCTTCCGAAGACAACTGATTACGGAAAGCATTAAGCTGCTCATCATAAACAAGCCTATCTACCGCATCTAACTCTTTATTCGGAAGACAAAAAGCAATATCTGAAATTTCGATATAACATTGTCTATTAGCTTGTCGTTTTACAGACTCCTGTCTTCTAACCTCATCATTCAACCTATTCCTAAACTTAGTTTTGAAATAACGTCGAAGCTTATCATCATCAGACGCTAACTCAGGAAACTTTTTTAAAAGCTGATAAAGTGTCATCATTGCTTCCTGCTCCATATCAGCTTGGTCCCAAAGTTGGATGAAATATTGTCTACTAGCCTTAAGTACAATCGGCCTTACAACTTCATATGCGTGAACAAAAACTTCTTGTTCCATTAAACCTCCTATAAATAGATAAAATATTTGTAATTAAAATAATTACGAAATCTATTATAAGAGATAGATAAGAAATAAAATAGAGACATATATGTCACTATAAAAATGATAGGCTCTATAATTTCTGAAGTGGGTAAAACCACTGTAGAGATTATAGAGCTTTTTGAGTATACACAAAAATTCCCATAAGAACTATAATGAAAAGCGACCAAACCATCATTAGGAAGAACTTATAAGACTTATTAAGAATACCACAGAATTAATCGGAAATAAAGAGTAAAATATTAAGGTTTCCCTTGTTTTTGAAACTGTCACTCATATCCAGATTTAAACAAAACTAGATTACCCTATACCACTATATCCACTCTAGATATTAGCTTTTCGCCACTCACTATAATTGATAAACAGATTAGTCAAAACCACCCGTGAGAACCGGTGGCTTGCTCTTCGGCTAAAAGCCTCTGCTACCGGCCGAGGCCTAAAGGCCTACCGAATGGTTTCCCTTCAGCACTACCTTTGCTAGCTGACCCGACTAGTGGGTCTCTTTAAGACTACTTTCTTTTATTCTTCTCACCTGTAAACGGATCATATTCCTCAAAAAGACTGAGCCGATCTGCTATCACGTCTTCTTGTAATTGATTACGAATATATTCTTCAAGTCACTTCTGATTTCGCCCAACCGTATCAACATAAAACCCTCGAAACCAAAATTTGCGATTTCCAGATTTATACTTTAAATTAGCGTGTCGATCAAATATCATTAAGCTACTTTTACCCTTTAAATATCCCATAAATGAGGAAATACTTAGTTTCGGTGGTATACTCACCAATTAGGGGGACTTTTTTGATACATCGCTAAAAGCTTTTCGGAACCACTAGCCCAGCTAGTGGTTTTCGTAAAACAAAAAAAGCTAGACCTAGGTCTAGCAATGAGAATTATACTCCGCCAGTAGGACTCG
>NZ_LSIW01000171.1:0-385 GCF_001556435.1 Streptococcus sp. CCH5-D3 | reverse complement strand
GCCGAAGCAGGCTCAACCGTAGAAGTTACTCTTCCAGATGGCTCTAAAGTATCAGGAACAGCTGATCAAGATGGAAACTACAGTGTTCCGGTAAGTGGCTTGAACGAAGGTGACACAGTTTCTGTCACTGCGACAGACGAAGCTGGTAATAAGTCAGATGCGACAACTGCAACTGTAGCGAAAGCAAATGATAAGACAGCTCCACTAGCACCAGTTGTGAACACCGTTAAAGCAGGTGATACTGCAGTAACAGGTACAGCTGAAGCAGGCTCAACCGTAGAAGTCACTCTTCCAGATGGCTCTAAGGTATCAGCAACAGCAGACCAAGATGGTAACTTCAGCGTTCCAGTAAGTGGTTTGAACGAAGGTGCTACAGTATCTGTGA
>NZ_LSIW01000170.1:0-1689 GCF_001556435.1 Streptococcus sp. CCH5-D3 | reverse complement strand
ACGTAATGATAGTCTTTTTATTGAGACCTTTTTCTTTATCTACTTTACATCATTTGCAAAACAAGACCAATAGCGAGGGCATTCCCTTTAATGCTTTTGGAGAAAGGATAACTCATTTTCCTTTTTATTGGTGCTAATGGTGTTGATGCCAACTATTTTACAACACCTGACATGGAGGAAGCAGTCATTAAACGGACAGTGATTGCTAATGCGCGAAAAGCTTACGTTCTAGCTGATGCTTCGAAACTTGGTTAGATTACCTATGCAAAGGTAGCTGAGGTTGAGAAGGTTACTATAGTCACAAATGCGTCGGAAAAAGAACTCCTGAAAGAATTAAAAGAGAAAACGAGGGTTATTGAAGTATGATTTATACTGTGACGCTAAACCCATCAATCGACTTCATTGTTCGTATCGACAAGGTAGAGATTGGTGAAGTTAACCGTATAGAGAGTGATGATAAATTCGCTGGCGGTAAGGGTATTAATGTCAGCCGTATTCTACAACGTTTAGGAATTGACAATACTGCTACGGGCTTCATCGGTGGTTTTACAGGACGTTTTGTTACAGACAGTTTGGATGCTGAAGGTATTAAAACTACTTAGAATGGTGAGGCTGTAATGGTATTAGGAAAAGTAAGTGATTTTTTAATCAAGCATCAAAGATTGTTAACGTACTTAAGTATTTTTGCTGCGTTAATGTTATTAATGCGCTTAGTGTATGATGATGTTTTGATTGACCATGATAATCCCATCGTTTTAGCAATCTTTATAGGAATACTAGTTCTTTGGACCCTAGCATCTTACCTTAATCGAAGACAGCATATGCTATCCCACTTTATCTTACAGAGTTCGAAACTTATTAACGTCTATGCTGTAGACTTAGATTATCGTTTTATTGCGGTTAATAAGAATGATATTCGGCTCATGGAAGAAATCTTTTATTTCACTCCCAAAATTGGTGACTTTCCAATGAATTATCTTAATAGTGAAGATGCTGCGCGTTTAAAAGCAAATGTTGATCGTGCGAAAAAGGGTGAAACATTTATATTTATGGATACTATTAAGACAGGCGACAAAACGCTTTACTGGCAAAATATGTATTCTCCCATTTATAACAATCGCCAAAAAGTGATTGGTGTTTCTTGTTTTGTTCTTGATGTTACAGAGCAGAGACTTCATGAACTTGAAATACAGAGGATGGCATACGAAGATGTTTTAACACGGGTTCATAATCGACGATATATTGAGCTTGCTTTTGAGGAATGTCTGACACGTAAAGAAGAACAAATTACGGTTATTATATCTGATTTGGATAAATTCAAGGAAGCAAATGATACCTTTGGACATGCTACGGGAGATAAGATTCTAATTGAATTTGGTGATATTTTAACGAAGATAATGCCTGAAAGTGCTGTAATAGCAAGGTTAGGTGGAGATGAATTTGCGGTTTTACTCCCTGGAGTTTCTGAAAATCAAGCTGAATTTTTAATAAAACTTGTTCAAGCAGAAATGACTCTCAAAGATATGGGGATTACAGCATCTTTAGGTGCTTATACGGACTCTTATCAATCACATAAAAACTTCGTTGATTTTTTTGCAATAGCTGATAAGAAAATGTACGAAAATAAAAGTCAGAAAGGAGAACGTCGATGATGTTTCAAGATGTTGTTATTGTCATTCCTGCCTATGA
>NZ_LSIW01000169.1:0-467 GCF_001556435.1 Streptococcus sp. CCH5-D3 | reverse complement strand
TACACGAACAACAACGTTTTTCCATTCGTAAATATTCATTTGGGGCAGCATCAGTCCTTTTAGGAGCTAGTTTGGTCTTTGCAGGTCAAGCTTTGGCTGATGAGCATCATGAAGTTTCAACACCTTCAGATGCCACTTTGCGTGCTACCTCAGATAGTGATGCTGTGACAGCAGCTGATATTTTCAGTGGTGTAGCGACCGATGGGGTAGCATCAAGCGAGAAAGCTAGTCAAGCCTCAACAACTAGCCAAACCGCTAGTAAAACTGCTACTAGCGAGGCTAGAAGTGAAGTGAGTGCTAGTACCTCACAAGCAGCTGATAAAGCATCTGAAACTGCAGTGACCCCTTCAGCTGTGGAAAATCGAACAAATTTAGCTGAAAAAGATGCTAATCTTGATGTATCTAGTATGGTGAGAGCAGCTGTCAATACTAGTTTGGTGAGCCAACCAGCTACAACTACAGACAGC
>NZ_LSIW01000017.1:0-921 GCF_001556435.1 Streptococcus sp. CCH5-D3 | reverse complement strand
TTGAAAAGAAAATTGAAAAACAATTGAAGAAACAAAAACTCGGTCTTCCTATTAGTTCATTTAGTTTTCTATCTAACTTCAGTCATGATGAAAAGGAGAAAAATCTGGATACCTTAGCCTCAGACAATCTCAAAGAAGGTAAGAAGGACTTTGCAGGTTACTATCAAATTCCATACCAAACCTTGATTGATAAAGAGTTGATTGAGATGGTCATTTATATCGATGAAAAGACAACAGTCAAATCACAAGATATGAAAGAAGCTGCTAAAAAGTTGGATGCCAGGGACCTTCCAAATGGTGAATATAGTTTTTATCAATCTAATTTTGAAGATGGACCAAATAATTCAGTCGATTACAATTTTAAAGTTAAAGACGGGAAAGTCGTTTTTTATGAAGACGAGAATCTAGTATTAGAAGATGATGATTAAAGATGAAAGGTCGAAAAAATAACTAGGTTGAGGAATGATAAGTCTTAATTATATTTCTATCCCTAGTTATACACCACTATTGGAGGTAGAGCTATGAAAAAGAAAATCTATCGCATTCTATTCTTGATTCCCTTGCTACTATCAGTTTTGGTTTTGAGCGGTTGCAAGGTGATGATGCCTAGTGATTACATAAAAATTAAGCGAATCATCATCGAAGATTGTAACAAAGTGGGTCTTCATGGCAAAGTTACCATCACTGACTTACATTGGACTCCACTAGAAAGTCCAACTTACTACGTATCTTATACCTATTCTGAGAACACCTACGATGGGCAAACAATAAAATTGGAAGAGAATAATAGGGCTATTCCTGAAAATAGGTCATCTGATTCTCATGACAGTATTCAATTTTTACACTATAAGGAAGTATTTGTGGAACAGAAATCTGTCCAAAAGGTTGAAAAGAAAATTGAAAAACAATTGAAGAAACAAA
>NZ_LSIW01000168.1:0-7478 GCF_001556435.1 Streptococcus sp. CCH5-D3 | reverse complement strand
TATTATGGGCTTATAGCCCTTGATCAAACCACCCGTTAGACGGGTGGTTATGATTGTCACTTTGTCTTTTTTAAAATTTTTATAAAGGATTCCAGTTCCTGTCCATGACCTATCTGCAGATAAGTTTCAGAAGTTGGTCTAATAAAGGAGGATTCTAAAAAGCGAATCTGCTTGTGGGCTTTGAATTTTTCGAGTGAAAACTCTTTAGGAAGTTGCCAAGTCACATGTCTAGGGGAAATCTGATAAGGAATGATAACCTTAGATTTCTCAATGATGGCTTGACTTTTAGCCATGTTTTGTTGAAAGAGGTCACCCAGCTTCTTAATATTTTTTTGGAACATGCCATTTTCGAGATAAACGGAAAGTGCTTTTTGCATGATGAGATTGGTATCATAGTCAATAAGTCCCTTGTGGCTCAAAAAGGTAGACTTAAGATTAGGAGGTAAGACAAGGCTACCTAGACGTAAACCTGGAAAAAGAGCCATGGAAAAGGATTTGATGTAGATGGTCTGATTTTGAGTATCATAGTAGTGAATCGGGAGATTTTTACTATCGCTAAAGTCTCCCATATAGTCATCCTCGACGATGAAAACATTATACTGATTGGCAAGCTGGGCCAGCTTTTCTTTTTCACTGGCAGAATAGCTTAATCCAAGAGGATTGGAGTAACGACTGATGGTATAGAAGAACTTAATCTGTCCAGATTTAAAGTACTCTTCCAAGCGGTCAAAATCTAAACCATCAAAACCACGGTTAATCGTCTCGTAAGCTAGATTCTGACGGTTAACGAGCTGGTTCATGCGATGATAGGTAGGTTGTTCTAAGAGAATTTTGTAGCCCCCATTACCAAAGTCCATCTGTGAAAGAATGTAGAGGGCCTGTTGGCTTCCTGAGGTTATGACAATCTGATCCGAATTGACATAAATATCGTCAGCAATTAATCGATTCTTTAAGGCTTCAAGCAAATCCTTGAGTCCGGCTTGTTCATGATAATAGTTGAAGAGGTAGTCCTGGTGACCCGCCAAACTTTCATCCAAACAAAGTTTAAAATCCTCGTAGGCCAATTGATTGTAATCGTTAAGGTTAAGAAGCACCTTATTATCGACTTCATTGCGTCCTTCGAGAACATAATAGCCACTTTTGGGTACGGCGTAAATATAGTTTTGATATTTGAGTTCCAAGAGTGCTCTTTGGGCTGTATCCTTACTACAGGCATAAGTCTGGCTAAGTTGACGAATAGAGGGGAGCTTACTCCCTTTTTTTAATGTACCATTTTGGATATCTTTGATAATGGTCTCGACAATATCTTGATAAATACTCATAACTGACCCCTTACAGATTTTTCCTTATTTTACCTTACTTCCCTTCTCAGAGCAATAGGCCCAGAGAAATTTGACAAGATTATTAGATTTTGACATAATAAGAAGGTTGTAAGGTAAAACTAAATTCCCCTTCCAAACAAGTTTAAGGAGATTATAAGAATGACTTTTAAGAAAATCTTAGGACTTCTCGCTCTTGCATGCTTGACTATTATCGGTTTGTCAGCTTGTACACCCGAGAAAGAGCCTACTTGGACCTACGATAAAAACAAAATGCTATTTACAGGACAAGATGCAAGTGTACAAGTTCTTTCTGCAACTAAAATCGAATCACCAGAAGGTCAAAAAGCTGTACGCGTTCACTATAAACTTAGCAACTCAAGTAAAGAAACCATGAATGCTTACACTCTTTTGATGAAGGTAGTCCTTGATGTGAAACAAGAGAAGGAAGAAGTGAAGGTGGCAACAATAGTCTTTTCTAAAGATGATGATCGAGATAAGATTGCAAATAAAACCACGATTGCTCCTAAGGAAGTTAAAGAAATCGTTGTTGACTATGCCGTTGCGGATTTTGATCATGATCTTAACATTGATTTCTCTGATTATGGTACTGAGGCAAACGCGACAGCCAAGCTTTCACTACAAAATCTTGAAAAGGCACCTGTCAAATATTTTGATAAAAAAGCTCAATAAGTTTGATCACCGCACGTTCGTGTGGTTTTTTTATTGCTCAAAATCTGTACCCATACAGTAATAAAAATACTATCTTGTTTAATCGTCAGAATTTTCATAAACTTATACTATATTTATTGACTAAGGAGTTTTAGGTATGTCAGCAAAACGTTTAACCATTTCTGCATTTTTCATGGCACTTGTCATTATTTTGAGTTCGAGTCTCTTATCTATCCCTGTGCCAGGTGGTCATTTCTATTTTAACGGGATTGTTATTTTCCTAGTTGGTTTAATTTTCCCACCTACAGAAGCAGTTATTATTGCGGGAGTAGGTTCCTTTATTGGAGATTTTCTTTTTTACCCTCTTCCTATGTGGGTAACTCTAGTAACACACAGCCTTCAGGTTCTTGCTATTGGACTCATTGTTGGAGGGCGTTTAGGAGAATTGAGCAAATCTAGGGCATCTTTAGGTCTCTTGCTTGGGGCTATTATTGATCTAGTAGGTTATGGCTTAGGAAGAGCCTTTATCTATGGTACGCCAGCTTATGCTATTATGAAGATTCCATTTGACCTTGTAGCTGCTATTCTTGGTTTAGGAGTGGCCTATTACATTTATTTCCACACAAGCTTTGTTAAACAGTTTAAAAAGACTTGGGAAGGGAAATAGATGACCAAAGTAATTGTTGCCAATGACCTCGTTGGTCTAGGTAAGGTTGCTATGACTAGTAGCCTCCCTATCATGTCAGCCTGTCAAACTGAAGTCCTTCCCTTGCCAACGGTTCTTTTATCTTCGCATACAGGGGACTTTAATAATATTTATGTACGGGACCTTACAGATGACCTAAAAGGGTTTTGTAAGCAGTGGGAGCACTTGGATTTTAAAGTAGATGGCCTTGTGAGTGGTTATTTTAAGTCAGAAGAAGAACTAAAACTTGTAGGTCAATTAGCTCGCGATAAAGAGATACCTCTATTTGTTGATCCTATTATGGCTGACAATGGCCGTCTCTATCAAGGTTTTGATAGAAACTATGTAGAAGCCATGAAAGATTTCTGTCAACAAGCAGATGTCATCATTCCCAATCTGACAGAAGCTGCCTTGTTGATGGATACTCCATATCTTGAAGCAGGTTCCTATGATAAAGTCACTGTTGAAAAGCTTTTGAGAGATTTGGCCAAGCTTGGCACTCGGAAAGTTATTGTGACAGGTATCTCTTTTGAGACAGACAAAATTGGGCTGGCTTATTTTGATAAAGAGACTAATGAAACGGCTTATCTTATGAGGAAAAGTTATCAATCTCATTTTTATGGAAGTGGCGATTTACTAACGGCAATCTTATCAGCTGGTTACTTTTATAACCTAGATTTACTAAAGGTTTGTGATTTGGCCTTGGATGTCATGGATAGAGTTCTTTCATCAACACTGTCCGATGGTCGTCCTTTAAAATACGGCCTATGCTATGAGCCTCATATTGGTTTATTATTTAGTGGTTTTAATGCCCTATTGGAGGAGAAAAATGAAAAGTGATAAAACACGTGAATTAGTTATCTTAAGTTTGTATGCTGCTTTGATTATTGTGAGTGTGCAGTTTATTCGTATTCCTTTTGGACCTCAATTTGTCCATTTGGGAAATGCCCTAGTTGTGATTGCTGTTTTGATTTTTGGAGCCAGAAAAGGTGCGCTAGTCGCAGCAGTAGGGTTAGGGTTATTTGATATTTTCAATGGTTATGCCGCTGAAGTCTGGATTACTATTTTAGAATCTTTGATTGTCTGTTATGTTCTCTATCTTGTTTTTGAAAAGCTATTAAAATCAAATGACAAAATGGCTAACATCTTAGTCGTTGGAGTCATAGCAGCAGTGACCAAAATTATTTTGAATTTTGTTAAGTACACGATTATTAATAGCGTCGTTGCGGCTTTACCAGTAAATGCTGCCATGGTATTGGCACTTACTAAAATAGGGGGAACCTTTGGAACATCATTAGTGACTATTATTGCAGTTCCTCTCCTATATCCTGTCTTTAAACGTATTTTACAGAGAAACTAAAGAGTTAGCAGGTTGGTCCTGCTTTTTCTTTTTAATTTTCCAGAAGCATAGGTCCAAATTTTCACTAAAAAATGGTAAAATAGTAGAGTTAATGTCAAGAAAGGAAAGGGCTGAAGACTGTTTTAGCCCAGATATGCTATGTCTATTTTAGAAGTCAAAAATCTTAGTCACGGATTTGGTGACCGTGCTATTTTTGAAAATGTCTCATTCCGTTTGCTCAAAGGTGAGCATATCGGTCTTGTCGGTGCTAACGGTGAAGGGAAATCAACCTTCATGTCTATCGTTACTGGAAAATTGCAGCCAGATGAAGGTAAGGTAGAGTGGTCTAAGTACGTTACAGCGGGTTACTTGGATCAGCATGCTGTTCTTGAAAAGGGGATGACCGTTCGTGATGTCCTTCGTACGGCTTTTGATGAGCTCTTTAAAACTGAAGAACGCATCAACGAGATTTACATGTCTATGGCTGACGAAGGAGCCGACGTTGATGCTCTGATGGAAGAAGTAGGTGAGCTTCAGGATCGTTTGGAAACGCGTGATTTCTATACACTAGATGCTAAGATTGATGAGGTTGCCCGTGCACTAGGTGTCATGGATTTTGGTATGGATACAGATGTAACGGACCTTTCAGGTGGTCAACGTACCAAGATTCTCTTGGCTAAGTTATTGCTTGAAAAACCAGATATCTTGCTTCTTGATGAGCCAACCAACTATTTGGATGCTGAACACATTGCCTGGCTTAAACGCTATCTTCAAGAATATGAAAATGCCTTTGTCCTCATTTCGCACGATATTCCTTTCCTAAACGATGTGATTAACATTGTCTACCATGTTGAAAATCAAGATCTGGTTCGCTATGCAGGTGATTATGACAATTTCCAATCTGTCTATGCAATGAAGAAAGCTCAATTAGAAGCAGCCTATGAACGTCAGCAAAAGGAAATTGCAGACCTTCAAGATTTTGTTAACCGTAACAAGGCGCGTGTTGCTACTCGAAATATGGCCATGTCGCGTCAGAAGAAATTGGATAAGATGGAAATTATCGAGTTGCAGGCAGAGAAGCCAAAACCAGAATTCCATTTCAAGGAAAGTCGTACACCTGGACGCTTTATTTTCCAAACCAAAGATCTCGTTATTGGTTACGACCGTCCATTGACCAAGGCTCCATTGAATCTTACATTCGAACGTAATCAAAAGGTAGCTATTGTCGGTGCCAATGGTATCGGTAAGACCACTTTGCTTAAGAGCCTGCTTGGTATTATTCAACCACTCGAAGGAGAAGTTGAAACAGGTGATTTTATTGACCTAGGTTATTTTGAACAAGAAGCAGAAGGCTCACGTCAGACGCCTCTTGAAGCGGTTTGGGACGCTTTCCCAGCTCTAAATCAAGCTGAGGTTCGTGCAGCTCTAGCCAAATGCGGATTAACCTCTAAACATATTGAAAGTCAAATTCAGGTGCTTTCAGGTGGAGAACAGGCTAAGGTTCGTTTCTGTCTCCTTATGAATCGTGAAAATAATGTCCTTGTTCTGGACGAACCGACCAACCACTTGGATGTTGACGCCAAGGATGAATTGAAGCGTGCCCTTCAGGCCTTTAAAGGTAGTGTCCTCATGGTATGTCACGAACCCGAATTTTATGAAGGTTGGACAGATGTTTGGGATTTTAATGAGTTAGTATAGTGATAAAAGAGTGTTGGCATTCTCTAAAGAGAGACTTGCTCACTCTTTTTTTATGTTAAAGAGCCGAGTAGACTTACTAAGATTTGATAAGACGGAGATGGTGTAGAGGAAGGTTGTCATCATAAAGTGTTTTTCTACAGATTTTGTCGTGACTTATTTGGGTTTTGAGCATACAAATTTAATTTGTTCAAAAAGTAACAAAGTCTGAGCATAAAAGGTGTAACCGTTTTCCGATTATGGTAGAATAAAACAGTAAACTATTATCAAAAGAAAGTTGGACAAACTTATGTCAAAAATCGTAGTTGTTGGTGCTAACCACGCTGGTACTTTTAGTATTAATACTATTCTCGATAATTACGGAGACCAAAATGAAGTAGTTGTTTTCGACCAAAACTCTAACATTTCATTCTTGGGTTGTGGTATGGCCCTTTGGATCGGTAATCAAATCTCAGGTTCTGATGGTCTTTTCTATGCCAACAAAGAAGGACTTGAAAGCAAAGGCGCTAAAGTTTATATGAACTCACCAGTTGAGTCTATTGACTTTGATGGTAAAACTGTTACAGCCCTCGTAGATGGTAAAGAGCATGTTGAATCATATGACAAATTGATTTTGGCTACAGGTTCTCAACCAATCTTGCCTCCAATCGAAGGTGCCGAAATTAAAGAAGGTAGCCGTACTTTCGAAGCTACGCTTGAAAACCTTCAATTCGTTAAACTTTTCCAAAACGCTCAAGAAGTTATTGATAAATTGAACGACAAATCTCAAGATATCAAACGTGTAGCGGTTGTAGGTGCTGGTTACATTGGTGTTGAATTGGCTGAAGCTTTCCAACGTCATGGAAAAGAAGTTATCCTTATCGACGTTGTTGATACATGTTTGGCAGGTTATTACGACCATGACTTGACTGACCTTATGGCTAAAAATATGGAAAGCCACGGTATCAAATTGGCATTTGGTGAAACTGTTAAAGCAGTAGAAGGTGAAACTAAGGTAGAACGCATCGTTACAGATAAAAATGCTTACGATGTCGATATGGTTGTTCTTGCTGTTGGTTTCCGTCCTAACACAGTTCTCGGTGCTAGTAAGTTGGAAACATTCCGTAATGGCGCTTACCTTGTTAATAAGAAACAAGAAACATCAATCGAAGATGTTTATGCAGTTGGTGACTGTGCTACTGTTTATGACAATGCCCTTGATGATGTGAACTACATTGCCTTGGCTTCAAACGCTGTTCGTTCAGGTATTGTCGGTGGTCATAATGCCGGTGGTGGAGATGTTGAATCAAACGGTGTTCAAGGATCAAATGGTATCTCAATCTATGGTTTGAACATGGTATCAACTGGTTTGACAGAAGAAAAAGCAAAACGCTTTGGTTTCAATCCAGCAGTAGTATCTTCAACAGATCTTCAAAAAGCTGCCTTTATGGAAGATGAAAATGCAGACGTTACAATCAAAATCGTCTATGACAAAGATACACGCAAAGTTCTTGGTGCTCAAATGGTATCACGCATGGACATCTCTATGGGAATCCACATGTTCTCATTGGCTATCCAAGAAGGTGTAACTATTGACCGTCTTCAATTGCTTGATTTGTTCTTCTTGCCACACTTTAACCAACCGCTTAGCTATATTGCTAAAGCAGCTATCTCAGCTAAATAATCTTAAACAGCTAATTCTACTGAATTAGCTGTTTTTTCTTTTTTTAATACGATAAATTGTAAAATATAGTGCAACAAAAAAACTCATAGCCTTTCATTGGTGTAA
>NZ_LSIW01000167.1:0-717 GCF_001556435.1 Streptococcus sp. CCH5-D3 | reverse complement strand
ACCTAAGGGTAATGTTTACGTTCACTATGTGGATGAAAATGGTAACACTATCAAACAATCTGTAACAGATGAATTTGGTCAACCAGTAGGTAAAGATTACGATACAGTAATTGATAACCGTCCTAAGACAATTGTTACTGCTGATGGTAAAGTTTACGAATTGGTACCACAAGGTAACTACCCAGTAGGTTCTGTAGATGGTGATGGTCACTTGACTACAACTGACCCAGTAACTGGTAAAGTTATCGAAGGCGATAAGAACGTAACTTACGTTTACAAACTTGTCGATACAACTCCAGAAAAACCAGTAACGCCAACTCCAGGTAAACCTGAACAACCAACTCCAGGTAAACCAGTTGATCCAGCTCCTAAAGCTCCAGCTAAGGCTACTCCAGTTAAACCTGCACAAGAAATGGCACAATTGCCAAATACTGGTGAAGAGTCTAACGTAGCAGCTACAGCAGCTCTTGGATTGCTTGCAACTGCATCTGGATTGGCACTTGCGGCAAAACGCAAAAAAACTGAGGAATAATATTCCTTCGACTTACCCCTAAAACTTATGAGTGACTAGTCCTAATAAAAACTAACTACTCTTAAGTAAGAATAAGCCGATTAGCTTCGTTCTAAAAAAGACACATTCCGATATGGGATGTGTCTTTTTGGGCTCTTTGTCAACTGTAGTGGGTGACGAAAAGCTAACATCTAGAGAGAACCTGA
>NZ_LSIW01000166.1:0-726 GCF_001556435.1 Streptococcus sp. CCH5-D3 | reverse complement strand
CACAACTTCTAACTGAGAAGGTATCACTAACGGATATTGCCAGAAGACTTCGTGTGTCGACGTCCACTGTCTATCGTAAGCTTAACCAGTTTACTTTCAAGGAGCATTATGACAAGCTCCCAGCTGTTATGTCTTGGGATGAGTTTGAGTTCAAGAAAGGTGAACTCGCTTTTGTGGCGCAAAACTATGAGACCAACAAACTCATAACCATCCTTGATAATCTCCGTCAAACCACTATTCGAAACCACTTTTTGAAGTATCCATTGAAGGTTCGCCAAAAAGTGCAGTTTATTACAATGGATATGTCAGGAGCCTATATCCCACTAGCTCGTAGACTTTTCCCAAACGCCGAAATCATTATTGATCGTTTCCACATCATCCAACACCTTGGTCGAGCCTTTTTAAAGACAAGAATTGCGATTATGAACCAGTTCGATAAGAAGTCTCTACCCTATCGAGCCTTGAAAAATCACTGGCGACTCTTTCAAAAGGACAGCCGTAAGTTATCTCTCAATTCTTTCTATTCAAAGACTTTCCGTCAAACCTTAAATCCACATGAAGTTGTTGGGAAAACACTAGATTTTTCAGAAGAGCTTACCGACTACTATACACTTTATCAGCTCTTACTTTTTCACTTTCAGGAGAAGAAAGTAGATGAGTTTTTTGAGTTAATAGAGGAGAACATGAGCAAGGTCAATCACTACTTTCAAACGGTCTTTAGGACTT
>NZ_LSIW01000165.1:0-391 GCF_001556435.1 Streptococcus sp. CCH5-D3 | reverse complement strand
TTCACAAAGTTAAAAAACATTGGGTAACTATTGCAGTGACAGGACTTGCTTTGGGTTTGAGTTTTGCAGGACTCAGCTATGCTTCAGCTGAAGAACAACCTACCCCCGTTAATGAAGCAACTGTTGAAACCATCATCAAAGAAGGTGCTATTAACGTCGATGCTCCAGCAAGTAATGAAGCCACAGCTAAACCTACAGAAAATACAGCAGCTACCGCTTCAAGCGAAGCTGCCACAGTGTCAGAAACACCAGTGGTCACCTCTGAAGGGGCTTCAACAGAAACTATTTCTGAAAAACCAAGCTCTGAAGTCACAAGTACAGCTAGTTCGGAAGCATCTAATTCTGAAACTACACATTCTGAGGTAAGTGCAACGACTAGTGAAAGTGTTAC
>NZ_LSIW01000164.1:0-834 GCF_001556435.1 Streptococcus sp. CCH5-D3 | reverse complement strand
CTGCCTCAGTAAGTGAGTCAATTTCAGCCTCACAGTCTGTTTCAAACTCAGAATCCGCTTCATCAAGCGTTTCAGCGTCAGAATCAGCAAGTGCCTCTGAATCCGCTTCAGTTTCTGCCTCAGAATCGACTTCGGCTAGCGTCTCAGCGTCGACTTCAGCAAGCGCATCAGAATCAATAAGTGCCTCAGAGTCAGTTTCAGCGAGTGCGTCTGTGTCTGAATCACAATCAGCCTCAGTAAGTGCTTCGATTTCAACAAGTGAGTCTGTATCGTTGAGCGAGTCGCAAAGCGCAAGCACATCTGCTTCAGTCTCTGTCTCAAAATCTGTAAGCGCATCTGAATCAGCTTCAGTGTCTGCCTCAGAATCAGAGAGCACATCAGCTTTAGCATCTACTTCAGAATCTGCTTCTACATCAGCATCCTTGAGTGCCTCTGAAAGCACAAGCACTTCAACAAGTATTTCAACTTCGTTGAGTACATCAGCAAGTCTTTCAGCCTCAACAAGTGTATCTGCGTCATTGTCTGCATCAGTCTCCGCCTCAGTATCAACTTCAGTAAGTGTATCTACATCAGAATCCGCTTCATCAAGAGTTTCAGTATCAGAGTCAGCTTCTACATCAGCATTCTTGAGTGCCTCTGAAAGAACAAGTGCTTCAACAAGTATTTCAACATCATTGAGTACTTCAGCGAGTCTTTCAGCCTCTGCATCAACAAGTGCTTCCGAGTCAGCCTCAACAAGTGCCTCAGAATCAACTTCTGAAGTGAAAGATCCTAAGCATAAACGTGGTAGCCAAGCGCTTCCTAAGACTGGTGAGGAAAACTCATCATTGTCAA
>NZ_LSIW01000163.1:0-231 GCF_001556435.1 Streptococcus sp. CCH5-D3 | reverse complement strand
GTACCCAAGAAGTTGGTCACGAGGGTGAAGCATGGGTCCAACCAGCTAATCCAGAGTACACAGGTTCAATCAGTAGCGATACTACAAGTGCTAATGGAACGCAGGAAGTTGGTCACGAGGGTGAAGCATGGGTCCAACCGGCAAATCCAGATTACACTGGACCGATCAGTGCTAACGGTACCCAAGAAGTTGGTCACGAGGGTGAAGCATGGGTCCAACCAGCTAATCCAG
>NZ_LSIW01000162.1:0-629 GCF_001556435.1 Streptococcus sp. CCH5-D3 | reverse complement strand
TAAAGCAGATCAAAAAGCAGTCATCACGTACGTTGATCAAACAACAGGTCAAACCCTTGCCAATGATCAAGTTGGTGGTAAATCAGGTGAAGCTATCAACTACTCAACTGCAGACAAGATTAAGTACTATGAAGATCGTGGTTATGTTCTCGTAAGCGATGAATTCCCAGCAGGAGCTCACTTCGACAACGATGCTTCAGTAGATCAAACATGGACAGTTACCTTGAAACATGGTGAAACTCCAGTAGGACCAAATGATCCACATAACCCAACAGATCCAATCAATCCAAATGATCCAAACAGTCCTAAGTACCCAGCGACAGATCAATGGAAGAAAGATGTCACATCTACTGTTAAGTATGTGGTATCAGATGGTAAGGTAGCAGCCCCATCAGATCATGTTGAAAACGCGACATGGACACGTACACTTACCTTGGATAAAGTCACAGGTAAAGAACTTTCAGCGACACCATGGGCATCAGATAAGACAGCCTACGCTGCAGTTCCAACACCAGGTTTGACAGGCTACTACGCTGATAAAGCAAGTGTTGCTTCTAAGACAGTTACTCAAGAAAACCTTGAAGAAACGGTTACTTACAAACCACTTGGAAACTTGGTTCCAAAACCAG
>NZ_LSIW01000161.1:0-585 GCF_001556435.1 Streptococcus sp. CCH5-D3 | reverse complement strand
TGTCAGTGATGGAACGGATATTTATTATCGAGAGTAGAAGACTAGTCATTTTATTGAATCACAAAAAGAGTCGCTTTTCATTAGCGGCTCTTTTAAAATACTTCAAAAGGTAGATTATTTCTGCATAATCTTTTAGTTGTGGGTCTTTATTAAAAAAATTATTTTGATTTTTTTAATTCAACTTTTCTGACATACTATATAGTTACCAAAGTAGAGAGGCAAAAATATATATAATTACTAAAGTAAAGATACTTATGATTTTTAGGCTTATCACTTACAGATATAACAAAAACTTAAAATATAAGAGAGCTGAGTGAACTTATATTTAAGAAAAAAAATACGACTATTTTTTGAGAAGTAAAAAAATTATTTTGATTTTTTTTAGATTCAACTTTTCTGACATACTAAAATTGTAAATCAGGAGGTTAACTATATGATAAATGTTCTTTTTTAGAGAATAGGCTAGCTATGAACTTGACCAGTTTGATACGGAATAGTTCTATTAATTATTGAATTAAATTAAGAAAGGGATAAAAAAATGAAAACTGTAAAAAAATATATTAATAAACAAATCATGACAATAGT
>NZ_LSIW01000160.1:0-270 GCF_001556435.1 Streptococcus sp. CCH5-D3 | reverse complement strand
TTGGTTTTTCAACTTTCTTAGTTGTTGGGTTGTAGTAGTTAACTACTTGAGCCGCTGTATTTTCGATGTCTACTCCACCTTTAACATCCGCTTTAACAGTTGTTGGGATGTCGAACTTGTAGTAACGTCCGAAGGCGAATTTAGTTGTGTCGATCACTTGAGTGTTTTCTGCATCGCCAAGTGACTTAGTGAAGCCATCTTTAAGAGTTGCAGTAATCACACCGTTGTTAACAGTGATATCGAATTTAGCTGTAACATCATCACCTGTTA
>NZ_LSIW01000016.1:0-363 GCF_001556435.1 Streptococcus sp. CCH5-D3 | reverse complement strand
GCCATTGACGACCATCGGCTGTCAAAACCTTGTCGTAGTTAACGCTCATACCCTTGTCATAGTAAGCCAATTCTGGACTTGAAACCTTGGCTTCTGCCTTGATTGACGCACGACCTGTGAAGGTATAAGTGCCTGTCGCTGGAAGGTTGATGGCACCTGTAGTGGCTGGTTTGCTTTCAGCAGGTTTGTTGCTAGTAGCATAATCGCCACCTTCGATACCAAAGTACTCTTCCAAGCTCAATCCTGAATCGTGGATGTCTTTAGCTTCTTTACCCACATAGCGGATATGCCACGCTTCTGGCATGTAGCCGGTTGAAGCTTCTTTACCTGCTTGGAAACGCACGATAAAGCCATAGTTATGTG
>NZ_LSIW01000159.1:0-3639 GCF_001556435.1 Streptococcus sp. CCH5-D3 | reverse complement strand
ATTTTAAACTTCACAAAGTTAAAAAACATTGGGTAACTATTGCAGTGACAGGACTCACTTTAGGATTGAGTTTTGCAGGCCTTAACTACGCTTCAGCTGAAGAACAGCCTACCCCTGTTAATGAAGCGACTGTTGAAGCCATCATCAAAGAAGGCGCCATTGACGTCGAGACTCCAGCAACTAGTGAAACCACAGCTAAACCTGCAGAAAACACACTTGCTAGTGCTTCAAGTGAAGCTGCCACAGTGTCAGAAGCACTAGCAGCTAACTCTGAATTGGCTTCAACAGAAACAGTCTCTGAAAAACTAAGCTCTGAAGTTACAAGCACAGCTAGTTCGGAAGTAGCTAGTCCGGAAACTGCACATTCTGAGGTAAGTACAACAAATACACCTACAAACAACGAAAACCTCATCATAAGTACTACTCCTGATAAAACAACTTTAGATACCTCACAAAAAGATGGCGATTTCACCATCACTGTTGAAGCGGAAGGTATCACAAAAAAGACAGATAAAAGAGAGAGTTTCGTTTCAGATGCAAATGGTGTTACCTATTATGTAGATGCAAAAGGGCGGCTGGTTACCGGACCAAAAGACATCAACGGTTTCCAATATTACTTTAACGATGATGGCACTATGGTAAAAGGGCAGCTTAGAAAAGTTGACGACAAACTACACTTTTACGATGGAAACGATGGCAAGCTAGTAACAGATTGTTTTATTACATTCAAAGACAACCACTATATTCCAGAAGAAAACTATAGTAAAGTTGTTTACTTCAATGAACCTGCTTATATCGAACCAAACTATTATGTAATGCCTGGACTAGAACGTTACTATTTCGATAAAAATGGTAATACACTTAAGAAAGGTCGTCAGACGATTTTAGGTGATGACTATTACATCTATGACAATGGCCAAGTTGCTGTTCATAGACTAATGGAATTAGACCACAAACGCTACTACTTTGACGACAAAGGGACCTTAGCCAAAAACAAACAATTTCCTATCATCGAAAAGGGTCTATGGAAGTCTATGCCATATGTATTTTATTCAGACCACGATGGGGTGGCAGATTATCTCAATAAAAAACTAAACATTGTAACTTATCCGTTCCCAATTTACTATACTCTTCCTTCAGAAAATAATAGAGAATATCCAAAAAATCAATTTATGATGGACTACGAAGGTCGTTGGTATTACTTCAACAAAGACGGATTTCCTATCACTGGACCTAAAACTATTGATGGCTTTGAACTCTACTTCCATGAATCATCTCGTCCAGAGGGACATCAAGCTAAAGGCGAATTCATTAATATTGATAATAAAATCTACTACTTCGACAAAGATAATGGTCGTAAAGTCAAGGACACTTCCTTTGAGTTAAACGGTATATATTATATCGCAGATAAAGAGGGAAATATCACTATTCAAGGTGACTCTAAATTCCATAACCAATATGTCAGCGATGATAAAGGAAACTGGTACTACTACAACGCCGATGGCAATAAACTCATTGGCGAACAAACCATTGATAACGTCAAAGTTTACTTTAAGGATAGTGGAGTCCAAGTTAAAGGACACTTCGCTCCGAATGGACACTTCTATGACAAGGATAGTGGTGAACTTGTTACCAATGCTTATGTAGAAGACAATGGAAACTGGTATTATGTCGACGAAAATGGTCAAAAACTCATTGGAAACCAAATTGTTGATAGTTATCATGTTTGTTTTGACGGTAATGGTCGACAACTAAAAGGTGAAGCTAGCTACTCAAATTCAGGTCTACCAAAACATTACTATGATTTGCATAATGGACAAATGGTTATCAACTCACTTATTCAAATCGATGGTAAGACCTATAAATCTGATAATGAAGGTAAACTCTCTGAAGTACCATATGCTTTAAACTATCGCAACCAAATTGTTACCGATGACTTTGAAAACAGCTATTATTATGACTACCAAGGAATGATGGTTAAAAATCAATACGTTACTATCTATCACCTAGAGAATGACTATCTTAACCCTAAAATTAGAAAAGTCACCTATTATGCAGGATATGACGGAAAATTCCTTCACGGTCCCCAAACAATAAATGGTGTTGCTACTTATTTCAATGCCTATGGTGAACAAATCAAAGACCAGTTCGCAGACGATGGTTACTATTATGATAAAGATACCGGTGCTCGTGTTAATTTAGGTGTCAACCGATCAGTTATGATAAATGGTAAATGGTATTATGTTGACCAAAACGGAAAGCAATCTAAAGGAGAGTTTATTAAACAAGGAGGAAACAAATACTACTACGATAAAAATAATGGTGAGCGTGTCATTGGAACACTTTTTGAAGTGAACGATAAACTTTATATTTCAGATCAAGAAGGTGTCATTACTGAAAAGAAAGATGATATCAAAAAAAATGGACTGTTCTATGATGACTACCACAATATCCATTATATGAATGATAATGGTCATCTAGCTAGGAACTTATACGTTCCTTCTAACCACAATGGATTTAGCGATGATACAAAACCATTTTACTATTTTGGTTCCGAAGGAATCGCTTTAAAAGGGGAGCATACTATTAATGGTGAAACAGTATTCTTCGATGAAAATGGAGAGCAAGTAAAAGGAGGTTTCGCAAAAAACGGTAAATATTACGATAAACATACAGGTAACTTAGCAAGAAATACTTTCAGAGAACGTACTGTAAGAATCGCTCGTGAATGGCGTGCTAATGGTATCTCAACTACATTCCGCTACTACCTAGATAATAGTGGCTACAAGGTGTCAGGTTATCAGACTATTAACGGTGAGGACTACTACTTCTACCCTGATGGACCACAGTTAAAAGGGGATTTCGCACCAGATGGTAGATATCACGATAAGGACACCGGAGCTTTAGTCACAAAACGTTATGTTCAAATAAAACCTTGGCATTTTATCACCGACCTAGGTAATGAGCCTATCGACCATAATTATGTTCAAGTATTTCAATTCGATAGATACCCTAGTCTAGCAGACACCTCAACTGGTGCAATTACTAGATATTTTGGTAAAAAATATTCTAATAGTTGGTACTACGTCGATGAAAATAGTCAAAAGGTAACTGGACACAAAACTATCGATAATGTGAAGGGTTACTTTGATAAAGATGGTAAACAAGCTAAAGGTATTGTTGCTGATGATGGTTATTACTATGACAAGAATACTGGTGAACTTGTTGACTTAGGACGTGACAAATTCGTTGACGTTGACGGTAATCGTTACTATGTTGGTAGTGATGGTAAATGTTACAAGGGAGAACAAAAGATTGGAGATGATTACTACTATTTCCACGATGATGGTAGACTAGGCTACGACGAATTGCGAACAATTTGGGCGGGAAATGACTACTACTACCATTATTATTACCCAAAAACTGGAAAACGTGCTAAAAATGTTGACATTACTTTTAACCACTCAATTCGTTACAAGGTGAAAGCTGAGCTTGTTCATTTCGATGAAAACGGTGATGGAAGGGTTATTAAATATATTTACGAATAATATTTATTTCACACATATAATTCCAATTTGTCTTTCAATGAAAGGAGAATTATCATGGAAAAGAAAGTACATTTTAAACTTCACAAAGTTA
>NZ_LSIW01000158.1:0-1089 GCF_001556435.1 Streptococcus sp. CCH5-D3 | reverse complement strand
ATGTCTACTAGGCTACCTTTGACTTGCTTACCATTTTTATCAAAGTAGAGTTGAACACCATCAATGGTTTGACGGCCTGTTAGGAGTTTGCCCTCTTTGTCGTAGTAGTACCAGTTCCAGAAATCATCGCGAACAAATTGGTTTTTAGCCGTAAATTCAGTCACTACTCCCTCATTATCAATTGTGTAGGTCTTATCATCGACTTTCAAAGTGTCGTTAGTAAGGATAATAGTGGTGTACATACCAGCATATCTTTCTGTTCGATATGATTTTGTTAGACGATAGCGCTTGCCATCGATTTCTTTCCACGTAGGCTTGTTAATACTTTCCACCTTTGGTTGGAAGTAGTGAAGGTAACCATCGGAGCCTCGTTGGATGCCCTCTAGGAGGACGCCGTTTTTATCAGTTCCATAGATTCCAGAGAAACTAGGCCCGCCCCAAAATGTTTTTTTTGAAAAAAGGGCTCCAAAATAGTTTTTTTCTATTTTACTATCTGTGACTAGATAAAGTTTGCTGTCATAACCTATGATACCATCAAGAACTTGACCCTTTGAAGCAAAGATATATTCTTTTCCATCGATAATTTGTTTACCAGTTAAGACTTCGCCGTTAGCATTGGTACGGTAGGTAGAAGTGTTTGCATGGAACATTGAAGGAGTTTCAACAATGCCATATTTGTTCTTGACCAATTGTCCTTGGTAATCAAAAAGATAAATCTTCCCATCAATTGTGACAGTATCATTTTTAGCCAAAAGTCCGTCAGGTTTGAAATAATAACGTTTACTGTCAATGGTATGCCATCCAATAAATGCAGCACCATCTTCGCCTAAGTAATTAGTATAAGTTGTATATTGAGGTTCTGTCCTATAGCCATTGAAAATTGAAGTGTGATGCCACTGATTCGTTAATAGAGAACCATCATTCTCATCGAATCGATAGTATTTTCCACCAATCTCTCGTTCTTGTCCTTTGACTTGTTTCCCATCTTTATCAAAATAAAGGATAACACCATCAACATTTTGCCAACCAGTCAATTTTTCACCGTTGGCAGTGTAGTAATACCAATCTTTTTGGTTGTCAGATTGGAAA
>NZ_LSIW01000157.1:0-498 GCF_001556435.1 Streptococcus sp. CCH5-D3 | reverse complement strand
CACGTTTTTCAGTTGGTTTGTTTGGTTTTTCAACAGTCTTGCTTACTGGGTTGTAATAGTTAACAACTTGGGCAGCTGTATTTTCGATGTCTGAACCACCAGGTACATCAGCTTTAACTGTTGCTGGAATATCAAACTTGTAGTAACGTCCAAATTCAAATTTAGTTGTATCAATGATTTGAGTATTTTCTGCGTCGCCAAGTGACTTCGTGAAGCCAGCTTTAAGTGTTGCAGTCATCACACCATTTTCAACTTTAATGTCAAATTTATCAGTGACATCAGCACCAGTTACTGAATCGTAAGCTTTGATTGCTGAACCATCTACATCAACTTTCGTTTCATCAAAGTCATCAGTGATTCCTACAGTTTGAACATTTTCTTTGTTAGTTGCTGAGAATTTAGTTGTATCCAACCATACTTGGTAGTAGATCTTATCTCCGCGGTTAACAGTCTTGGTATTGATGTTTTCTGCTTCGTTATTATCAGCTTTATCTACAT
>NZ_LSIW01000156.1:0-364 GCF_001556435.1 Streptococcus sp. CCH5-D3 | reverse complement strand
GCAAGCACATCAGCTTCAGTCTCTGCATCAGAATCAGCAAGCGCATCAGTTTCTGCATCTGAGTCAGCGTCAGCGAGCGCATCAGTTTCTGTATCAGCGTCAGAATCATCAAGCGTATCTGCTTCAGTGTCAGCGTCAGCGAGTGCATCCGCTTCAGTCTCTGCGTCAGAATCAACAAGCACATCAGTTTCTGTATCTACGTCAGAATCAGTAAGCGCCTCTGAATCAGCTTCAGTCTCTGCATCAGAATCAGCGAGCACATCAGTTTCTGTCTCAGAATCAACAAGTGCATCTGAATCGGCATCTGCCTCAGAATCAGCAAGCACATCAGCTTCAGTCTCTGCATCAGAATCAGCAAGCGCAT
>NZ_LSIW01000155.1:0-1450 GCF_001556435.1 Streptococcus sp. CCH5-D3 | reverse complement strand
AACATCTAGAGAGAACCTGATAGGTTTTCTCTTTTTGTATGTTCAGAGTGATGAAGACACGCTTCTTAAAGTTGATAAAGTTTCTTAAGTCGAACCCCAACTGTTTGATGTCTTTAATCAACTTATTAGTCGCTTCAAGTTTCGCGTTTGAATAGTCTGTTTCTAGTGCGTTTTATTTGAAAAACATCAAAAATAGCGCAAAAAACTCTTCTTGTGCTATACTGTAATTGAGATTTTTTAAATTTTTGGTGTTAGAACTGTTGCCTCAGTCCTAGCACTTTTCTTTGTCGTATTCTTGGTGTGTTGCGAGAATTTTGTAAATGATACGAAGCAGCTTATGTGCGCAAGCAATGACGGCTTTCATCTTACTTCCTCTTTGGGAAATTTTGCTATAAAAAGATTAAAACGCATTGTCTTTAGAGTGAGCCGCAATCAATCCCGACATGGTCAAAGCCTACTTGATATATCGATTTCCTTGCGTGATGTGTGAGGATTTTTTAATGCCAGCACTTTCATAAGACCCTGGACAGAGTCCAGCCCAAGAAGCTAAGTGTGCGTCCGATTGAAAGGCCTTTACATCTGGTCCATTCTCAGCTAAAATAGTGACTGCACAAGTTTCACTCACACCAGGAATCGTTTGAAGTAATCTATTTCTTCAGGGAAACTCCTTTTCGATATAAGCTATTATTTCACTCGTTAATTTATTCATGAGTTTTTGGTACAATTGATATTCTTCTAGGCTTTGGTCCAAGAGAAATCGATCCTCTAGTGACAACTTCCTATTCATGGCCTCTATAAATTCTTCTGGACTTGCTTTGACATGCTTGTGAATACAAGCTGTCACATTGTCATAATCATTGAGTTCCCCATTGACAAAGAGCATTAAAAGAGACTGTCCTGTCTTAGAGAATATATCTGAAAGATAGCTGGTTAGTTTGATATTAGCACTTTGTAAGAAGTTATGAATCTCATTCTTTATGATACAGGCTAGGCAAAGCTCTATTAAAGACAACGGATTGGTATTGTTCACCTTCATTATAAGCCGAACTTTCTTTTCTGTCATGAGTGAGCAGGCTAAGCCTGCTTAGAGTTTTTTGATGTATTGTTTGTGTCTAAGAAAAGTCCTAAAGACAGTTTTGAAGTAATGATTGACCTTGCTTATATTCTCCTCTATGAGCTCAAAAAACTCATCCCCCCTCTTCTCTTGAAAGTGAAACAGCAACAGCTGATAGAGGTTATAATAATTAGCGAGTTCCTCTGAGAAATTCAGTGTCTTTTCAACGACTTCATGTGGTTCTAAAGTTTGACGGAAGGTCTTTGAGTAAAAAGGGTTGAGAGATAACTTACGGCTTTACTTTTGGAAGAGTCGCCAGTGATTTTTCAAGGTTCGATAGAGTAGTGACTTCTTATCGAACTGGTTCATAATCGCAATTCTTGTCTTTAAAAAGGC
>NZ_LSIW01000154.1:0-250 GCF_001556435.1 Streptococcus sp. CCH5-D3 | reverse complement strand
TTGCTGATTCTGATGCAGATGCTGACTCAGATGCGCTTGCTGATTCTGATGCAGACGCTGACTCAGATGCACTTGCTGATTCTGATACAGATGCTGACTCAGAAGAAGATGTTGATTCAGATTCTGAGTTATTTGTAACAATTGAAGTTGACTCAGAGAGTGAAAGTGAAACTGAGATAGATTCTGAAGTTGAAACTGACTCAGATGCACTTGCTGATTCTGATGCAGATGCTGACTCAGATGCGCTTGC
>NZ_LSIW01000153.1:0-225 GCF_001556435.1 Streptococcus sp. CCH5-D3 | reverse complement strand
CTGGATTAGCTGGTTGGACCCATGCTTCACCCTCGTGACCAACTTCTTGGGTACCATTGGCACTAATCGGTCCAGTGTACTCTGGATTTGCAGGCTGAACCAACGCTTCACCCTCATGACCGACCTCTTGTGTACCATTGGCACTGATTGGACCAGTGTACTCTGGGTTAGCAGGTTGAACAGCTGCCTCGCCTTCATGACCTGATTCTTGCGTACCTTTAGCGC
>NZ_LSIW01000152.1:0-564 GCF_001556435.1 Streptococcus sp. CCH5-D3 | reverse complement strand
ATGCTGACTCTGAGTTTGACACTGATTGTGACTCACTAATTGATTCGCTTACTGAGGCTGACTCTGAGTTTGAAATAGACTGTGATTCTGATACTGATTCACTTACAGAGGCTGATTCTGAAGTTGAGGCAGATTGTGAGGCTGAAACAGATGCACTTACTGAGACTGAAACTGAGTTTGACTCGGATTGTGACGCTGATGTCGACTCACTCTCTGAAGTCGAAACTGAGTTTGATTCTGATTGTGACGCTGATGTCGATTCACTTACTGACGCTGATTCTGAATTAGAAACAGACTGTGATTCTCTTACTGAAGCACTTTCTGACGATGACTCTGAGTTTGAAACCGATTGTGATTCTGAAATTGATTCACTCGTTGAAGCTGATTCTGAAATTGAAACAGACTGTGACTCTGAAATTGAAGCACTTACTGAGGCTGAAGTTGAATTTGACTCTGATTGTGATGTCGACGTTGAGGCACTTTCTGACGATGACTCTGAGTTTGAAACCGATTGTGACTCAGATACTGAAGCACTCTCTGAAGCGGATTCAGAATTTGATACAG
>NZ_LSIW01000151.1:0-498 GCF_001556435.1 Streptococcus sp. CCH5-D3 | reverse complement strand
GAGTTTTTTGATAGTCATAAGAACGGAAACCACTGTATGAACGTCCAACATTCAACCCTTGATTAATCATATCATCACGAAGACGAACAAAAGCTGCCTTAGCTGTTGGGTTTTCACCTGGGTTATAGTCCTTAGAAAGACCATGCTTCTTATTGACAATGATAATATCATCGTATTTACCACGAACACTGTAGTAAGAACCGTTATTGGTCATTTTCCCTGTCACTTGAGTTTCAGTGATTTGAGGGACTGTAGCTGTAGTTTCGGTAATATAAGTTCGCTTACCATTCAACATATAGTAAAGATGCACAGAATAAGTACCAGCATCACCCTTATGGCTAGCTGTATCTACATGAACCTTATAGCTACCGTCTGATTGTTTATCAGCATGATACCAAGCGAGATCGTCTTGGCCATTTTTATCTGACCAGATTGGGACACGCACTTCTTTAACTTCTTTGCCACCACCTGAAACATTGGTAACGACTACATCAAAGC
>NZ_LSIW01000150.1:0-456 GCF_001556435.1 Streptococcus sp. CCH5-D3 | reverse complement strand
ATGCTGACTCTGAGTTTGACACTGATTGTGACTCACTAATTGATTCGCTTACTGAAGCTGACTCTGAGTTTGAAACAGACTGTGAGACTGAAATTGATTCACTTACTGACGATGATTCTGAATTAGACACTGATTGTGATTCTGAAACTGAAGCACTCGCTGAGGCTGACCCAGAATTTGAAACAGACTGTGATTCTGAAACTGAAGCACTTACTGAGGCTGAAGTTGAGTTTGACACTGATTGCGACTCAGAGATTGATTCGCTTACAGACGCGGATTCTGAAGTAGACAATGATTGTGATTCTGAAATCGACTCACTTGCAGATGCAGACTCGGAATTAGACAATGATTGTGATTCGCTTACTGATGCACTTTCTGAAGCGGACTCTGAGTTTGAAACGGATTGTGACTCAGATACTGAAGCACTCTCTGAAGCGGATTCAGAATTTGATACAG
>NZ_LSIW01000015.1:0-765 GCF_001556435.1 Streptococcus sp. CCH5-D3 | reverse complement strand
GTAGTGACTTCTTATCGAACTGGTTCATAATCGCAATTCTTGTCTTTAAAAAGGCACGTCCAAGGTACTGGATAATGTGAAATCGATCAAGAACAATTTTGGCGTTAGGGAAAAGTCTTCGAGCTAGTGGCATATAAGTTCCTGACATATCTATCGTGATAAACTGTACCTTTTGGCGAGCTTTCAACGGATACTTCAAAAAGTAGTTTCGAATAGTGGTTTGACGGCGATTATCGAGGATAGTTATGAGTTTGTTGGTCTCATAGTCTTGCGCCACAAAAGCGAGTTCACCTTTCTTGAACCCAAGCTCATCCCAGGACATAACAGCTGGGAGTTTGTCATAATGCTCCTTGAAAGTAAACTGGTCAAGTTTACGATAGACAGTGGATGTCGATACACGAAGTCTTCTGGCAATATCCGTTAATGATAGCTTTTCAGTTAGAAGTTGAGCAACCTTTTGTCGGACAAGGTTTGAGATTTGGTGATTTTTCTCAACGATTGATGTCTCAGCGACCGTGACTCGCCTACAACTTTTACACTGGAAGCGACGTTTCTTCAGACGTAGTAGTGTCGGAGTTCCAGCTTGCTCTAGAAGAGGGATTTTAGAAGGTCTTTGAAAGTCATATTTAATCATCTTTCCTTGGCAATGTGGGCATGGTGGTGCAGGGTAATCCAGTTTTGCATGAATTTCGATATGAGTATCAGTTTCAAAAACAAGAGAAATAATGATGTTAGGGTCTTTAATTCCGATTAATTCTGTGGTAT
>NZ_LSIW01000149.1:0-753 GCF_001556435.1 Streptococcus sp. CCH5-D3 | reverse complement strand
CTGACCAAATTGGGACACGGACTTCTTTAACTTCTTTGCCACCACCTGAAACATTAGTAACGACTACATCAAAGCCATTAGATGTTTGGTTGTTGATGGTCAATTTCCCTGTCACTTGAGATTCAGTGGCTGGAGGGACTGTAGCTTTGGTTTCTGTAATATAGGTTCTCTTACCATTCAACATATAGTAAAGATGTACAGAATAAGTACCAGCATCTCCCTTATGGCTGGCTGTATCTACATGAACCTTGTAGCTACCGTCTGATTGTTTGTCAGCATGATACCATGTAAGATCATCTTGACCATTCTTATCTGACCAGATTGGAACACGCACTTCTTTAACTTCTTTGCCGCCACCTGAAACATTGGTTACGACTACATCAAAGCCATTAGATGTTTGGTTGTTGATGGTAAGGTTACCAGAAACACGGTTTTCTTGTGGCTTAGACTCCGTAGTTTTCAAGGTCGCAATATCCACATAACGACGTGTACCACTGTAACTAATGTAAGAAATCCATTGGTGGTTGTCTGCAGTCAATACCTTGTCATAGTTCACTTTGTACCCTTTTTCCAAGGTATAAAGCGTTTCTGCAGAAGCCTTAGGTTCATTTTTAACATTCAAGCTACGTGTCACATTATAAGTGCCACTTGCTGGAAGCTTTTCAGCACCGCTAGTTTCTGGTTTTGCTTGATTAGTTTCTGTTGGTTTAACAGTTGGTGTTTCAGCTTTGGCAGGTGTCAAAGTCGCAATAT
>NZ_LSIW01000148.1:0-1080 GCF_001556435.1 Streptococcus sp. CCH5-D3 | reverse complement strand
ATGTCTACTAGGCTACCTTTGACTTGCTTACCATTTTTATCAAAGTAGAGTTGAATACCATCAATGGTTTGACGACCAGTTAGGAGCTTGCCATCAGCATCGTAATAGTACCAGTTCCAATTGTCATCACGAACAAATTGTTTTTTGGCCGTAAACTCAGTCACAACTCCCTCATTATCAATTGTGTAGGTCTTATCATCGACTTTCAAAGTAGTATCTGAAAGGATAATAGCGGTGTACATATCAGCATATCTCTCTGTTCGATACGATTTTGTTAGACGATAGCGCTTGCCATCGATTTCTTTCCATGTAGGTTTATCAACACTTTTTACCTCAGGTTGGAAGTAGTGCAGTTGACCATCTAAGCCTCGTTGGACACCCTCTAGGAGGACACCGTTTTCATCAGTTCCATAGATTCCAGTGAAATTAATTCCACCTAAAATTGGATTTTTGGAAAAAAAGGCTCCAAAATAGTTTTTTTGTATTTTACTATCTTTGACTAGATAAAGTTTGCCGTCATAACCTATGACACCATCGACAACATGACCATCTGAAGCAAAGACATACTCTGTTCCATCGATCATTTGTTTACCAGTTAGGACTTCTCCATCTGCATTAGTTCGATAGGTATATGTTAATCTCACTTTAGACCCTGGCTTATCAACAACGCCATAAGCATCTTTGACTAATTGTCCTTTTTCAAAGAGATAGTTCTTACCATTGATTGAATAGATGCCATTAGTAGCATAGATACCGGTTTCAGTGAAGTACAAGTGTTTTCCATCAATATCTTGCCATCCAGTCACAGCAGCACCATCATCTCCGAGATAGTATGAACGGTAGTCCTTTGATGCAGGATCAATTCCACCAACATTGATTGAGGCCCATTGATTTTTAACCATACGTCCATTATTTTTATCAAAATAATAGGTTTTGCCATCAATTTGAACAATTTTATCTTTTGCTTGACGACCGTCTTTATTAAAGTAAAGGATGACACCATCAACATTTTGCCAACCAGTCAGTTTTTCACCGTTGGCAGTGTAGTAATACCAATCTTTTTGGTTGTCAGATTGGAAA
>NZ_LSIW01000147.1:0-7649 GCF_001556435.1 Streptococcus sp. CCH5-D3 | reverse complement strand
TCAGTATTTATGATGATAACAAGCCTAAAAAATTCTTGGAACAAGTTTTGCATGTGGACAATTGTCCACTTTTTTTATAAAATGAACTCAATCAAAAAGGTTTAGTTATCTGTGAGTCATATTTAAAGGAGGTATTGTTCTTTGGATAAGTTATATGCAAGAATAAGTAAGTCTACAAAACATGTATTATACCAGTACATGAAGGATAATAATATCTCATTATTGAATTATAGTTTCAATTATTTTTTTCAGTATTGTATCCAAAAGTACCAAATTCAAGTGATTAGTCACCACTTTTCTAACCATAAGATAGAAGGTTTGACAGTAGCTGATGAATTAGGGATTAGTTTTTCTTATGAACGAGAAAATCCAAAAGTAAAACAGAATTTCACACTGTGTCATGAATTAGGGCATTTTATGCTTAAACATGATGGAAATTATTTCTCAGAATCTATTGATAATCAAGAGAATTTGCTAGAACGAGAGGCGAATATTTTTTCTGCTGTGATATTGATGCCGGATATTGTCCTTTTATCAAAAATTTACTTTAGTTATGATACTTTCGATCAAGTACAAAATAGTCTCGAAGTTTCAAAACAGGCTTTATTTTTTCGTCTTTTGGACTTTCTACGGGAACATTATCCTGATAAAGATAGTGAAATCAAACAAGCAGTTGAGGCCTATATTGAAGGGAAGAATGCTTCTATTTTTCGTTTGTTTCATGATATCAGAGAACAAATTATCAAGGAGTTCCATCAGTTTCAACCTTCTCTTATTAATCAGGTTAAGCAGAGGGTGAGTAAAGTAGGTTTTGTAACAAGCCAAGAATACCCAAATTTATTAAATCAAGATAACTGGAAAGCAATTAAAGATAATAATGGCAATTTAAAAACGTGGCTTGTTTATAACAAAGGAAAGTCGATTGCATATGTTTGGGATAAAGAAAAATTCTCAGATGAAGAGGCAAGAAAAAAGGCAGAATTAGAGTTACTATTAATGTGAGGTGAACTATGTATCAACCAGAAAAACTAAAAGCTCGTAGAAAAGAGCTAAAAATGACTCAAAAGGATATAGCAGATCAATTAGGAATCAGCTATCAAGCCTATTCAGCATGGGAACGTGGAGTGAAAGAACCATCCAAGGAGAAAGTACAACGACTAGAACAAATACTAAGAGTACCAAAAGGTTACTTTACAGAAATTGAGATTGTTCGTCTGTATAATACATTGTCGAATAAAGGGAAAAATCAAGTAGTAGAATATGCTCGTGACTTGGTTCAAAAAGAGAAAACCCACCAAGTGATATCAGTTTCAGAAAAACTTTATGAATATCGTGTTTACGAAAAAATGTCTGCTGGTATTGGTGCATCAGTTTACGATGATCAAAACTACGACACTGTTTATTTTAATGAAGAACTAGCTCATGATTTTGCCTCGTGGGTATCTGGTGATTCTATGGAACCAAAATATCAAAACGGGTCGGTTGCTCTTATTCGCGAGACAGGATTTGATTATGATGGAGCAGTCTATGCTGTAGTGTGGAACTTTCAGACCTTTATCAAGAAAGTCTACCGTGAGGAAGAGGGGCTACGCCTAGTTTCTATTAACAAGGATTATAAGGACATCTATATTCCTTATGATGAAAACCCTCGTATTGTGGGTAAAATTGTAGGAGACTTTATGCCATTAGAGGTATAAGTTAGGAGAATACCATGGGAATGACGTATAAAGCAAAATTAGAAAAAGCTAAAATGAGGAATATCACTATCCCCTCAGAAATTTTGGAAAAAGATATTGTGGGCGTATATAAGTTTTTTGCCATTTTAGAAGATGAAAAAGTCTGTTTTTATATTGGAAAATCAACTAATATCAGAGAACGATTGTTGTCTTCAAACGGCCATATTCATTTGTTTTTTAAAGAATCAGAGAAGTTAGTACCATCTGAAATTAAATATTATCTTGATCAAAATTATGAGATTTTAGTTGAAATAGAAGAGGTTGATTACTTCGATACGGACTTTAGCAGAGCATCTCATCGACTTTCTTTGGCTGAAATAACTGAAATTGTTAAATATCAAAGTATGGGACAATGTTTGAAGCAACTACCAGAAGGCATAGGAAAAGGTGAGAGGGAATATTGGGAAAACAAATATAAAAGAGATAGATAATGGGCTATTTTGATTGTTCACGAGAACCAAAATCTGATATTGCTTTTGTAGATATGAGATTTTTCTATGCTAGTGTTGAGTGTGTGGAACGTGGATTGCATCCTTTAAGGACCTCGCTTTGTGTGATGATTAGAGCAGATAATTCAAACGGATTTATCTTAGCTTCCTCTCCAATGTTCAAGAAAGTCTTTTGAGCACCACAAGAGGCGAAGTCACAAACTCCGCCTCCTTCTACATATTTTTTGTTATAATAGAATATTTTATTTGAAATATCAAGACTTATGCTTGATAAAGCTAGAAAACTTACCCTTTTCCAGCAAGAATATCTGATACTTTATACAATCCTGGGGAATATGTCCGACCAAATAGTTTTTTCGTCAAGGCATTAAACGTATAATGGTCATCTAAAATCAAGACTTCGTCATACGTTTTTAAGAGTGCAATAAAGTCATCGTCTGTTAAATTGGAATCATCTCTAGTATCGATATTTTTATTGCTGAGGTAATAACTTGTTGCGCTGTCGCTGTATGATGCCATTAAATCTAAAAATTTTTGGTCAACCGACACAAAATTTTCTCTGGCATCAACATTGACATCCCACAGATAATAACGACTAGCATATTGGGCAAAATAATTATCTACATTCTCCTTATCTGCTGTTACAACCAAAATTCTATCCGTTGACGAATTACTCTGACTTCCAGTAAACTGACGAATTTCTTTTGCGACCTCGTTTGTTTCCTGATTGTTATTGTAAACAATGCTATTATTTTCTGACAAGAACATTCCAATGGCATAAACTGTCAAAACAAGGCTCGCGTATTGGTACAAGTGTTTATTAAATAAGCTCTTGTAAGACCTAGCATTACGTTTACTAATGATTTTTTCATACAGACACTTGTCCATTACCCATGCTAAAGCCATGGTCAAACAACCAAAAGCAAAGATAACGATGCTCGAAGCATAGCGCTCAAATCCTGCTAATTCTAACGCTTCATCAGTCGGCATTGCTGTCAGATACATGAGTAAAATGCCAATATAGTAAGTCACAATCGAAATATTAACAAATCCCCAAGTCAACAAGACAAATTTCTTATATTTCAAACGAATGCCAATCACAATAAAGGCAATCAGCATAATCAGATTGATTATCAAAATTCCATTGCTTGCCAAACTGTCAAACGTGAACACCGATTTGACAAAAAGAGTGATAATTTTTTGTGGGACGCCTGACAGATTTCCAGTCAATACCTGACCAAGTTCTGACATGGACACCGCATGCTTGGCACTTGAGGCATTTGGGAAATTATCCGTCACATGCTTTTGCCAAATAACAAAAGGAAGACAGCTGACCAGCAAGGTCATTATGAGCAGCACTAGTACTTTTAAACGTGCTCTTTTACGAACAAGTAAACGCACAATACAAACCACATAAACTACTAAAACGAGAGCGACAAAGAAAAGTCCACTTACTTTGACGATACTTAATAATCCAAGAATTACCGCCGTATTTAGCGACAAAAACCAGAAACGATTACGATAGACAAAACAACCTGCTATGGCTGCCAAGGCCAAGGCCGGAAGCAGAAAATCAACCAGCAAATTATTTAATCGAATAGCAACGTTGAACGTATTAAAAACAGCAAACGAAGCAAAAATCATGCTAACCATTAAGACACGTCGATCATCACGAAGTGCCGCAAACATGGCATAAAGACTGGAAGCAATCAAGAAGAATTGCCCGACCAACATACTACCTTCTGAAAAGCCTACGATAGTCGTGAAAAAATAAATGAAAAGTGAACTTCCAACAGGATAGGTATAATAACTAATAATCGTATCCTGCTGTGTTGGCAAAGCATTATTGATATGGAAAAATTTTACAATCGTTGCCCAATGCGTAAAATTATCATAATGTAAAAGCGGTGAATGCCAGAGCGTTATTCCAAACAAAAGCAAATAAGCCATCATTCCAAGCGCAATATAATCAAGTCTCCTAAAGCGATATTTCTTTTTCCATACCGCCCAAAGATAATAAAGACTCAAAAGACAGCCCAAAACAGAAATGGCATACACGGTCTGCAACATAAAGCCTAACAGACTACCAAGGTACAATACCAATGTAATGACTGAAAATGTAAACACCCATGTCAGACTGCGATTCATCTTCACAGTATTACGGAAAAAGGCATTGTACCCCATGGTAATCACAAAGAACAACAGTAATCTAGCAATACTAATCATACTCTCCCTCTCCATTCATTTGCTAAGGCTTTAAAAGCAGGTAAGCTATCCAAATCCGCTAAATTGGTAACTCGATAAAGCGACTCGTCTCTATCAGTATCATAGGACACAAAAGTCAACTGAATTGGCAAATCTTTGTAGGTAAATGCGACATTCGGTTCTTTTTTAGGATTTGTCAATTTTCCAGAAAATGTCATGTAATAATAATCTGTCTTTCTAAGCTGGCATTTTTTTCCAGCAACATGAACCTCTTCATTGACACGAACTTTCGGAAAAGCTACTTGGTCATAGGCTGAAACAGGACGTTCATTATTTTGGAAACGTTGACTAAAGTTCTCAAGTAAATCATCCCATGTTGTCATCCAAGGGTCTTTTTCCTTCGGAAGATTGTGATTAATGCGGTCATAAATGTACTGATAAAATTCGCGCTTATCAGCTTCAGGAACTTCTGAAAATTGAACGCCGTAGCGCCAACCATTATCAATCGCAAAAACACGAACAACATGACCTTTTACCCTCGCATGGTAATCACGTGATTGCAAATTAAGCGTCAGTTCTTTTTCTTTCGGCAAATACAATGGTAAATCCGTATAGAATGAAATCCCCGTTTCTGAAATATCACAGACTCTCACTTGGTAAGAATCATCATCAACCTCAATAACCATAGCTTCATCAACAGTAAAACGCTCACTTGAGCGATAAATCGGACGACCAAGCGCACAGAAAATCGCAAAGGTCAAATTGATGATATGATAAATCAACCAAAAACTGATAATACTTCCATAAAAAAGCTCTGAACCAAATTTTCCATAGTTAAAAGTCACCAAACCATAAACGGCTAATCCCCATAAAACAAGATAAGGAAGCGCATAAAGGTACAACGTCCACGACGTATAATTTCCCTTACGTGTCACCTTAAATTTTTTATTGCTAATGCCAAAGGACTCCAACATCATGGGAATAAACAAATACGGAGCAAAAATCGTTTCCACAATTTCTCCCCAAACCTGTGTTTGGTATCGTTTTGAGACTTCTCGCATTGACAAGCGTGTCAAGGCGAAACTTGGCAACCAGAATAGGAACAGTAGCCAGATATTTGACACCACCACACGCACATGGAAAACCGTATATAAAATCGGTGCCAAGATATACAATAACCGTCTAAAGAAAGACCACCAATAAAGATAGCCATTAATATAAACAATTCTTTGCCCCTTTGTCAATTTGGGATTAAAGAAGATATTCATATTGTAGCTACTGCGAATAACGCCACGTCCCCAGCGCACGCGCTGTTTGATGACACTCTTCAAATCTGTTGGCGTTAACCCGCTAGCCATTGGACTTTTCGTCGAATAATTTACATAACCAGCCGCATTTATCCGAACACCTAGCTCGAAATCCTCCGTAATGGTATCTGTCGGAAAACCACCAACATCTTCAATCGCCTTGCGGAAAATAAGCGTATTAGACCCCGTATAAAGCGCTGCACCGTGCGAATTATTGAAAACATTAATTTCTTTGGAAAAGAAATCTTGTTCGTTTGGTAAGGTTGATTCTGAAAACAAGTTAAATTGGAAAATATCAGCATTGTAAAAACTTTGTGGCGTTTGAATCAAACCAATTTTTGACTTATCATAATCGTCACCATTTTCATAAGCCTCAACTTGTTCAACAAAATAAGGCACAGTTTCCAACAGGAATTCACGATAAGGAATCATATCCGCATCAAATGTCGCCACCAAAGGTGATGACGTCTGACGTAAAGCATTATTGTAGTTTCCTGATTTGGCATCTTTATTATCCGCCAAACCAAAATAACCAACACCAAGCTCATCAGCCAATTTGGCAACTTCTAGACGATTGGTATCATCACAGACGTAGATATGCACCTTAGACTTATCAGGATATTCCATAAAAGTGCAGGCATTAATCGTCTTATAAAGCAACTCTGGATCCTCATTATGCGTTGCAATCAAAACATCCACATCTGGGTAACGCTCCTTAGCAATCTCAGGCTTTTCAAGCTCAAAGTCCTTTTGCTTATTCCAAATGAGAATGTAGCCTGTAATGGCTGAAACTACCTCACTTCCCCACAATAAAATCCCAAAGATCAGCGCAAACCATGAATCATGCCACGGAATAGTCGCCACCAAACGCCAAGTTAAATAAAAGGCAGTCGTTACAAATGCAACGAAATAGAGTATCCTCTTACTAGTCTTCATTCTCACCTCCACTAAAAATCAAATGTTTTTGCACAAAATAACTGACAATGAAAAGTGTACCGTCAACTAAAATCTTCACCAATGAAATTGGCAGCGTCGTCAAGGCATTTCCTAGAACTGTTACCAATAAACTTGACAAAACAATCTGTACTACCACTAAAGTGAAGTATTTTATCGCACTATTTGATTGACCTCGTTTAAAGACCACCTTACGATTCAAGGTGAAATTAACAACAGATGATATCACACGCGCTAAAATCGAAGCTAACGTCACCGCACTAAAACTCAATCCATTAAACAAAGAAATTAAAATCGTAAAAGCAACAATATCAACCAAGAAGGAAAACAATGATGAAAAAATGTACTTGAAGAAAACCTTGTAAATTCTAATCGAGTCACGAATCACATCAAAATGCGACGACTGATTTTCATCCAAATAAATCGTTGCAATGCCAACTTCACAAATCAGAATATTGTCCTCTTTTGCCTCAAGTAACATATTCATCTCAAACTCATACCGTTCACCCTCCACGGTTAAGAGTTTTGGCAACCATGACATAGGAATCACACGAAGTCCCGTTTGCGTATCAGAAACGTTCACACCTGTCATAGCCCCCAAGACGTCTCTTGTCAATAAATTTCCAAATTTACTACGTAAAGGAACAGATTTTTCAAATGTTCTAACACCCAGCACCAAACTATCAGGATGTTGCAAAAATTCAGCCAAACATTTCATCATGTCTTCGTAGGTGTGTTGACCATCAGAATCAATCGTCACAATTCCTTTGGCATTAGGAAAATTGTCCAAAATATATGAAATAGCCGTTTTTAAAGCACGACCTTTTCCTTTATTATCAGCATGTCTTTGCAAATGACAAGCATAGTTACTCTGCGCTATTGCAAATAACGGTGCAAAATCAGCTCCACTACCGTCATCGACTAGAATAATGTCAAACATTTGATTTTCCTTATCCCGAATATTTTTCAAAAGTTCCAACAAACGGTCATCAGGTTCA